>CAZHOZ010000042.1:0-7579 GCA_964533895.1 uncultured Candidatus Saccharibacteria bacterium
ATAAATAAGATTTAAATAGATGCGCATAGACATATAATGGCTCTTCATGCCATATTGAAAGCACCCGGAGATTTTAACCAGCCCTGTAAACAGGTGTAAACCCGACAGCACAAATTATCTATTTTCTTGGATAAAAGCCTTGAGCTCTTTGTGCGCAGTGGCTAGAGCGGTTTTATTCCGCGCCTCAATATTGAGCCGCACCAGAGGCTCGGTGTTACTGGGTCTAATACTGGCATGCCAGTCATCAGTACGAATAGTCAGTCCATCCAGCCGATCCAGCTTCGCTGTATGATAGTGCTTTTCCAAAGCAATCAAGAGCTTCGATGTATCTGCTACATCAAGATTTTCTTCTGGAATACTCTGATATTTACGATATGGACGCACCAACTCAGAAAGTGGCTTATCAGTTTCTGACATAATCCCCAAAACCATCACCGCCGTAATGAGCGCTGAGTCACAGAAAAAATTATCTCGAAAACAAAAGTGGCCAGATGTTTCGCAACCAAAAATCGCATTATATTCACGCATCATTGCTTGCATATAACTGCGACCAACTCGACTAGTAACCACTTCTCCTCCAAGAGCTTCAACCACTTCACGCACAATATCACCCACCACGACACTCTGAACAACGGTGCTTTTAGGATTTTCACTGAGTAGAGTTCCCGCCAAAAGTGCTGCCAGTACTGAGGCCTCAACGGTCTCTCCTTTTTCATCAACAAAAAAGCATCGATCGCCATCACCATCAAAAGCAATGCCACAATCAAGCTCATTGCGGGCCACAAGCGTTTTAAGATCATCCATTGCCCCCTCAAGTACCGGATTAGCTGGATGATTTGGAAATGTGCCATCGAGCTCCATATATAAACCAGAAACCTCTAGACCAGTTAGCTCCTGCAGCTTTGGAATTGGTACCGAACCCATGCCATTTCCAGCGTCCACGCCCACCTTCAACGGCTTCAGATCTGTGCCGGCAAAGCGCAGGGTATGCTCTACCCAATCTGTCAGGATATTCTTTTCGAGCTTTTTGCCAGGCTCTTTTGCCGGCTTAAACCCACCCTTTAGCACTCTATCTTTTAGAATTTTCAATCCATCATCAGCACTTAACTGCACCACACCGGCACCAGTTAGCTTAATACCGTTATATTTACTAGGATTATGACTGGCGGTAATCATCGCCCCTCCGGCCAAGTCATAATGGCCAACCGCAAAATAACTCATGTCTGCAGTAATCATGCCAATATCCAGCACTTCACGACCCTGCGCGATTAGACCCTCTATAAAAGCTGCGGCTAGTTCCTCAGAGTCCGCGCGCATGTCACGGCCGACGGCTATCGTCCCCTCAGGCATTTGCTCAGCAAAAGCTTGCGCGATATCTCGTACAATATCGGCATTGAGCTCATCACCAACTACACCCCGAATATCGTAGGCCTTAAAAATGGCATCTAGGGCGGTTTTTCGCTCACTCACCTCACTCATGGAGCTTATTATAGCTGATTTGCGCTAAAGAAACAGATATTCTTGCATTATCTATTGACAATACAAGTAATCGGTGCATAATACTTGTTATATGGGCTAATCGGTAGCCCAAGCTCTTTTTAAATCGCTGACACCGGCTTCTCGACAGCCGGCGTCGGTGGACGCCGACCCCGCGGTTGGCGTTGCTCCAGGGAGGCAAACTGGCTCTGCTTTAAGAGCCTCCCTTCCTCTCCCAGCAACCCTGGAGCAAAATCGTCGGCACGGCTCCAAGCCCCCGTGCCAATGAGACGTTTAAGGGTCTCTCCGACCCCCTAACGTCGCCCCGTGTGGTTTCTAACGCCACCGGGGCAAAATCTCGGCACGACTTAACTGAGCTTCGGCTCCAACTCGCGCCGCCAAAATCGAGCTCCACGAAAAGTGCGGCTCACACCCCCTGGTCTTCGGATCGGGGGTTAACTTTTTACTCAATAAAACAACCTATAAGCCCATTTATCATAGTACTGAACCAGATTAAACTGCATCAATAGTGTGAAGCGCATTTAGAGCATACGCAAAACAATATTTATACAGCTTTAACGCCGCTCAGCGCGCGAGAAATAGATTTTGCTACCAAAAAATGTTGCGCTTCACGCGTGAGTATACCTTGTGAAACAGTGGCTCGGCCTTCTGCCAGCGTGCGTAGACACCTGCCTTTAGCGGTAGCTCCCAACAGCCCACAAACTGGGTAATTTCTTGATTGAATCCTGATTTAAACTGATACAGTCCATACATGTGATGCTCCGGTTTGAGCTGGTCTTTGGGGGGTACAGCAATAAGGTCGTATTCCTTCGCACCGCGCTCGCGAGCCCAACGCATCGCCTCATACTGCAAAAGATACGGAGCCATCAAATTGCGCTTCGCGCCACTTGAGCCACCTTCCTTATAGTAAGCCTTTTCACCAAAAATCATGGCGTATTCGGCAGCCAGCACCTCCCCCTCATGCACCGCCACAAAAAACTGCCCCAGACCAGCCCGAGCAAAACTCTGCCAATACGCCTTAAAAGCATGTTTAGGGCGCAAATAAAAACCTGCCCTCCCTTGAGTATCACCCATCAGCCCATACATCTCGTCCAACATCTCATCAGTGGCATCACGCTTTTCGATCGTCACGCCTTTTTTTGTTGCCAGTCGGATATTGTAGCGCGTTTTTTGCTTGAAGCTCGCCAATAAATCTTCATCTTCCTTGTCGATATCAACAATGATCGTGGCGCGAAACTGCAGATCATGCACACTCTTGAGATAGCCAGCCTGCTTTGGCTTGAGTTCTTCATCGTAAACCTCTGGCTCTACCATCAGCATAAACGCCTTAGAATCATGTTGCTTGATGTAGGCAGCAAGTTCTTTTGAAAAAGTCTTAAAAGAGTCTAGTTGGTGTTTATCACTTTTATAGTCTAAAAAAAACCCTGGCCCTTTTGGGGTGTACCAAATCGTACCAAAACCAGGTGCGCTTTTTACTAATACCTGAGAATACACCCGCTCAGCACCATTCTCCCAGACAAGTCGCTGTACCCGCCAATCATACAGCGCCTTATATTCTCCCCACTCCTGGGTTTGATAAATATGTCCCCTATCGGGGTTGTTTAGGAGTAGCGAGTTCCATGCCTCACGCTCTTCCGGTCCAGCTGCACGTATCATGGTAAGTATTATAAACTGTTGACAATGTCGGTATATATTGAATGATATACGCAAATGGTATACAATAATCCTACTGTACCTACCACCGAAAGGTTTGCTATGACAACTGTCAGCATGGAAAAATTCATCACCAGCTACCCCACAGCACAAGACGGGCTCGAGGCGCTCGGTCTGAGTGATCTCTTCGAGCTCATCAACGCCGTTGATGTGCGCGAGGAGTCGGCTGCCGCCGATATGCTGGTTGAGCGCATCAACATCATCAAGAGCGAACACGGCATTAGGGATCCCTGGGCTTGGCTCAGCCGAAACTTCGGCCTGACACATGCGCGCGTTAACAAGATGATCACACGTCAGCCGGTCGGAAACCTGTTTCATCACCTGCGCCATGCTTCGGCACCAAATCTTCGTGCTGGCTACCGTTTCTCGCAGATGTGGAAGGCCTGGCAGATTCTTCTGGAAGTCCCTGAAGGGTTTCTTTATGGCGATGACTTTCAGATGATGCTCGAAAGGCTGGACACCACCTACGAGCAGTACCTGCCGGATGAAGCAAGTCCGGTGCTCTTCTGGCTCTGCTTCCATGCTTCGCGCGATGAACTTCTTGATATGCCGGCGCGCAAACAGGCCGGCAGCGAAGCTCGTCGCGTGCTTGAGACCACGGCCGACGATCTCGGTGAGCTTTGGCTGCTAGACCCAGCTCAAGTAGAGCCGCTGGACATGCGTACGTTCATCCAGGCCGAAGCGCAACATGAGGAGCCATTGCAAGGTGGTGATGACGAGGAACTCCTCGAGGAAGTCCTGGTCATTCTCGACAACGAACGCTCAGACCCTCCGATGAGCCTGGACACACTCGACAGCGAAGATGTCTTCGAGACGGCGATTCGCCTGCAATACGGCAAGAAGTACGCCGACCTGCTCTTCTAGAGCACTCCACCCCGACCGTAACTGGTCGGGGTATTTCTTTACTTAGTATGCCTATAATTTACCCGATATCGTACCTCAACTGCATCGAGTATCATGTCCGGCTATGCAATTCATATCCACTCGGTTAATGGCAAAGCCGACTACACCCATCGCGTCCGCCCCGCTACCGAGTAACGGATATTTTTATAGTCCACGCAACTTTCTGTATACCTGATAAGCTCGATACTTGGGCTTTTTTATTGGTATATCCCAGCTACCAAGTGTGGCAACACTCTCACCACCAAAGGCTTTTTTAAAAGCCGTAATGCCCGCCCACTTATGACTTGCTGAATCATCCGGGGCAACTCCCCAAAAATCAAACTTGGTTGAACCCGCCATCTTGGCGTCCATTATCATCTTCCAAGCCGCCGAAACTGCCACCTTATGCTTTCGGTTCAATACATGGTCATTACCGATATGTGCGTAATAACGAGTATCACCCCAATCATAAATCAGACCAATGCTTGCAACTTGACCAACCACACTGGATACATAAAAACTCGCCACACCAGCATTAACTAAAGTACTCGCTAGATTCTTATAATAGCTATCAGGGTAGTTATGAATATGGGCATGCGCTGCCGTATCTGCCATTAGTCGTAAAAAATCATCCAACGGCGATGTGTCTCTCACTTGGCGGATAACAATACCGCGCTTTTCTGTGGTATTTATACTATTACGATGCCCGGACTGCAAGCCGCGCCGCAGGTCTTCTTCGGATTGAGAAATATCTAAAATACTGGTGTGCTGCGGATCGACTTCAGTTATTTTGTAAGCTCCAAATTGTCGCAAATCCTGTTCTGCCACGTTGCCGATCGGTTCAAGGCGCACAAAATCTACCTTAGCACTAGACCCCGCCGACACCGCTGATTGCAGTGCATCGGTAGCATTTTTTTTAATCACCGGTCCGTATGGAAGCATCAGATAACGCAAACCCTTAGACTGGCGCACAAAGCCCTGCCACGCCCATTCATCCGCCGAGCTAGCCCGAACCGCCTCGCGCCCGATAGATTCTTGAAACTGCGCCCAAGCCAAACCCTGGAGTATCCCTCCACCTAGACTGGCAACTTGCTGATCCCAAACTGTTACACCCTGCTGCGTCATATTAGTTATCAGTATAACACCGGGCAGACTCGTGCCCGCTAACGGCCTAAATAAATAGGCTCCCCCTCTTAAAATAAAGAGAGTGGAGCCTTTGGAGGTTGAAGACTGGCTATGTGCCTAGCAACTGCCCCTACATACCAACAAACCGATCTGGGCTACAACCAAGCAAAATCAGTGTTGATGGTTCAACGCAACGAATAATGGTGCGCGTCGGCATATTTGCGTACGACTGAAGAGCTAAAAGACCCTCGGCAGGCATCAAGTCGGTCGATTCGCACTTACCACGAGCATGAGTAAGCACCGATACCACCCCATCAACAGCCAGAATTGCAACAGAACCACGAAGATTCTGCGGTACTAGCAGCTCAGTACCTTGGCTCATATCATGAATCACGGCAGTATTGAGGCCTAGTCCATATAACACTGGCGCATTCAGTAAATTGCCGGGTGCGGCAACAACTAACTCTGGTGAAAAGTGACCTATCAACAAACACAATCGACGATGTAGTCTTACGTTCAATATTGAGATCGCTTGAATGGGTTCATCTTGCATGCGATGTGAAGCATGAAGCATATTCTCTCCAGGTTCGTTAAGGTACGGCGAATACATTGTGTCGCTCTAGAAGATCAAAAAAGACCGCCTGAGCGGTCAATTTTGCAAGTTCTAGATGCTAGCTAGCGCAAACCTGGCCGCTCGTGCCGTCGAGTGCCATAAAAATAAAACCAATCTTGGTTGCGCGTAATCATATTGAGCTGTATTATTCCATAGATTATGACGAGTGACAACACAATCCACACTATCCTGGCCATCGAATCTAGCTGTGACGAAACGGCCTGCGCCATTATCTGTGATGGCCGTGAAGTTCTTGCCAATGTCATTGCCAGCCAAGCCGATTTGCATGCTCAATTTGGTGGCGTGGTGCCAGAAGTTGCTGCCAGGAGCCACATTGAGGTAGTAATTCCTGTAATTGAAGAGGCCTTGCAAGATGCTGATCTTGGCTGGGACGACATTGATGCCATCGCTGTCACCCGTGGGCCAGGTCTGATTGGCTCGCTGATGATCGGTGTTTTAACCGCTCAAGTGCTGGCTACCGAAAAAAATAAGCCGCTGATTGGCGTGAATCATATCTTAGCCCATGCCTACGCCAGTTTTCTAGGCGCCAATGACAATTATCCTCCTCAAAAAGCTATGCAATTAGAGCATAAAGACGATAAATCCCGTAGCAAGCTAAGAACTCTTAGCTTGAATGAAGCTCAAGGCGGACGCGCGCAACGCAGTGAAGCGCACTTAGAGGTGCGCAGAACGAGTAGCACAGCGTACAACGCCGAGATTCGCCAAGATATGAGTTCGGGTCAGCCCACCTTCCCTATGCTGGCGCTGATTGTTTCAGGTGGCGACTCCCGACTAATGCTTTTCCAGGAAGATCTTTCGTTCGAGCTAATCGGTCAAACTCGTGATGACGCGGCTGGTGAAGCCTTTGATAAGGTTGCCAAGCTACTCGGTCTCCCTTATCCTGGTGGACCAAATATCTCTCGAGTGGCCGAAAATGGCAATGACCAAGCTTATAAATTTCCTATCGCTAATCTGGGTGATAGCTATGATTTTAGCTTTTCGGGGCTCAAAACTGCTGTTCTGCGTCAAGTTCAGGCCATCGTTGGTGATAAGCCTGGCCTTAAAGACCTCCGTAAGACCTACCAGCTCCCGCCAGACGTCGTTTCAGACATCGCCGCATCCTTTGAACGCACTGTGGTTGAAACGCTCGTTAGAGGGCTTCTACGTGCGTATAACGCCTATGCTCCTGTCTGCGTAGTAATTGGTGGAGGTGTGAGCGCCAATAAACGCCTGCGTGAGGCTGTTTTAGCTAAAATTCCCGAAGCGCGAGTCGTTCCACCTGTCTTTTGCACAGATAATGCTGCTATGATTGGGGCTTTGGCGTATCAAATGGCACAGCAGGGCTCTGGGGTGATTGCGCCGGAGCTGATTGCTGAAGCTGAGCTGGTGGCGGACTCGAGTTTGGAGACGTTGTAGCTCCTGGCACAAGATAGATGCCCTTCCTTGCCCATATTATGATTGCAACTCCGAAGATACTACCCAGTGCAAACAAGCGAGCCCAGGGGACTTGAAAATAACCAAGCGTAACAGCAGCAATGAATAAAGATGCAAAAATAGTTAAAACCTCATAAACTCTATTTTCTTGAGCGTTAAATCCATCCGAGCTATTTCCAAGCTTCTTAGTTATCCACACGGATATTGCCAAGCTGAGTATGGCAGGAATTGAAATAGCAACACTTAGCTCCAAAATAAATACCCTATTGAAAGAATTGATTTCGTAGTAGCTAGGGGGCCCAGTTGGTATGGCCT
>CAZHOZ010000043.1:0-7563 GCA_964533895.1 uncultured Candidatus Saccharibacteria bacterium
TATCATCCTTATTACTGGTTTTTTTGCGTATGTCCATAAGACCACGAAACAGACCTGGAAATACGAGTACGTTATTGATTTGGTTCGGAAAATCTGAGCGACCAGTTGCCACAACTGCCGCCCCAGCTCGCTTAGCATCTTCTGGCAAAATCTCAGGTTCTGGATTGGCAAGCGCAAATACAACTGGATTATTATTCATAGCTTGAATAATCTCAGCTGTGAACGCACTAGCCACAGAAACCCCAATCAATACATCTGCACCATGAACTGCATTAATTAAGCTGCCTTTTTCTGTAGTGCCGCTCAACTGGGCAAGTTCGGCTTTCTCGCCGGACAGTCCTGCCCGCCCGACAGACAAGATCCCCTTTGAGTCAACAATCAGCAGATCTCTAACACCGGCAGCTCGCAATAGTCGTGCTATACCTGAACCGGCCGCACCTGCTCCATTAACCACAGCCCGACACTGCCCTAGCTCCTTTCCCACTACCTTCAGCGCATTATATAGCCCCGCGAGCACCACAATTGCCGTGGCATGCTGATCATCATGCACCACTGGTATATCTAGCTCCCGCTGTAAACGCCGTTCAATCTCAAAACACGCTGGAGCAGCTATATCTTCTAAATTAATTCCACCAAAACCGGCGGCAATCGCTTTCACAGCTTGCACAATCGCATCCGGATCTTGTACTGAAAGCACAATTGGCCAGGCATTTACCCCGCCTAACTCACGAAACAGCATAGCCTTTCCTTCCATCACTGGCAAAGCAGCTTCTGGACCAACATTGCCAAGCCCCAACACTGCCGAGCCATCACTCACCACCGCAACGGCGCCCGCCGCACTTGTCAGTTCTCGAACTTTCTCGGGCTCGCGAGCCAACGCGCGCGAAACTGCCGCCACACCCGGCGTGTAAAACACCTCCAGCGATTGTCGCGTCAGTGAGGCATTCGATTCTATATGAATTTTACCACGGTACTTGGCATGCTCCTCAATCGGATCGATTTTTTGCCCCACTATTCTTCTCCTCTAGTTTTTCAAAAATTATTATTGTCAAAGCCACGCTCGCAGTAGCTACTATAATCCCCCAAACAGTATCAATAACCGATACCCCCAATTGCCAATCTTTCATAAATTGTAGGTTTTTAATATTTGTTAAACCAAAAACTAAGCCACCAAAAAGCCCTGCTCGTAGTAGCGACTGACTCATACTTGGTCGCTTCTTGCCTCGAGCAATAGATATATGCATTAAGCTAGCTGAAAACATAACTGCAAACAGTACAAACCAGCCCGGTGCAAATTCGGCCGATGCATACGGCTCCAATGCACGCCCGTAAATATCACGAGCGGCAACCTGCAGCCACATATAGTGCAAGATTGTAAATACGGTAAACCCAATAATATAAAGCGAAGCCTTTTTTTGCATCAACTACTATCGTATCACGCCAAGTTAGAATTGTTATAGCTACGATCTTTTGCGTGAAAAAATACCGCCCTTATCGTGCGTTACGTCGCAACAAAATAACCTGGTCTTGATTATAAACTACTGTGTAGCCCTGCTCTGACTGCAGTTGTTGGCGATAGGCAGTCAGTTCCTCAACGGTTCCAAACGGCCAAAAGTCTAGTGCATCCATAGTCAGCACATACTCTGGTTGCGCCCCGCGTGGAAATGGCACATTAAAAACTTGCTCTCTGGTAGTGAGGTGCGGAAACGGCCCCTGCACTGCAACCGAAGCGTCAGATGGAATCATATTCATAGCGCGATATGCAGATTTTTCGGTTGCGCCCAAACTATACATATTTGGATCAAATATCCTCATATACTGATAGTTATTCGTCAGTATACCACCAGCAATTGAAGTGCATACCACCACACAGCTCGCGGCAACCATCGTAATACGTAGGCGCTGCTCGTTAAAAAACTTAATGCGGGCTAACCACCCCAAAACCAAAGCTAATCCCATGATTGCACTGACCACCAAAAACGGAGCTTGGCTGGCGCTATAATGCTGAATTACCGACCAACGCCACGGCTGAGTGGTGAGCGTACGCCCCATCCAAAGCGGAGCCATTAAAAAAAGTATTTGTGGGGCGAGCAGTGATAAGCCGCTAAATGAGCCCAGCATGTAGAGTGCCGTCTTGAGTTTTTCCTTTGGAGACCAGAAGAGTTGTTTGACAAGCTCAATCGGTTGCGTGAAAGCGGCGCGAATAACATCGGTCATGCTATTGCCAAATGGATTTTGTGTATACACATAGCCAGGACCCAGTGCACCGAGTAGGTGCTGCATAACAACAAGCATATATGCTACCGCACCAGCGATAATAAGCAAACCCGCTTTCCAGCGCCGATCAAAAATTACTGTATACACACCAAACATAGCGGCAACAAGCGGCATATCCTCTCGCATTGTGCAAAGAATTACCAGCCACACCACCAACCACTTTAATTTCTTGGTCACCAAAAGATGATACAGTGCCCAGCTAATAGGCAGAACAGCCACTGGAGCATCATGAAATGGATAAGCCAGAGCCGCCCACAACCCAAAAAAGAATAAATACGCAATCACAAACAGCAGGCTGGCTAACTGTGATTTTAGATAGTACTTTCCAATCAGATAAATCGGAAAAATACTCAGCGTAATAGTAATAACCTGCACAAAGAGCAAAAAGGATGGGTCTCGCCAAAAGAAGTAAATTGGAGCTAGTGTAAGTAAAAAAATGTGGGCATGATCGCCAAGCAGATTAAAGCCCTTGAGGGGGTTGGGTGAGAAATCGAGCCGCATCAAAGAGTACATATGTCGGTTGAAGAGTCCCAGATCCAGGACCGGAAAGCGGAATGCACGATACGATACAAGTACAAAGAGCAAGAGTAGCGCGGTTGAGGCATAAAAAGTTATCCAAATACCACGATCTTTTTTCCAGCTTTGTAGATATGTGGCTTTGAGCTTGCACGCGACAGCAACACTACGCGAGTATAGCCAGCTTGGTTTAGCTAGAGATGTTTTTTTTTACTACTCGTAACTATTCCCATGAGCAGCCCAATCGCCACCCAAATATGCATGATGTAGAGCGTCGAAAATGTCTGATACTGCACGGCAAGCGCGACGAGGTAACATAATAGACCGACCATCCATGGCCATTGCGATGATCCATTTTTTGTCGACCAAATACTTCGCAAACTAACCCAAATAATCCAAAGCAAGCTAGACACCAACGCCAGAAATGACAGTAAGCCTCCCTCTGCTAATAGCTCCAAAGTTTCATTATTAGCAATCAACCTCCCGTCTGTGCCCTTATAAACTTCTGCATTAGCCCGTAAATATTGATCGATACCGCCTGGACCGATGCCCAACAAAGGATTCTCACTAAAAGCTTGCCACGCTAGTTCGCGATTTAGATCCCTGTCGGATTGAGTATCAAAATTTGTTGCTTGCTGAACAATCGCTTGAGTTTTATGCTCACTCTTCTCTTGCGGCTTGGCTGGCTTCACCACTTCTAGTCCTGTCAGTAAATAGGCCAAAACGATACCACTGACTACCACCAATATGAGTGATAATATTCTCTGAATTTTTGCTTTCCACCGCAAAGCAAAAATAATCAATATAATTAGTCCAAGTAACGCACCAGCATATGCCCCCCTGGATACAGTAAGACTTAATTGTGCAACTATGGCTAACAATAATATAGGTTTGGGCTCATTATTTTTTATAAAATCAGCACCAAAGACAAACAGAGGAATCATCAAGAAGTTAGCATAATATAGCGGCTCCAAGCCTGTCGATTGGATTCTAGGAAAACCGAAAACAGCTTTGGTGTAATCTGCCCGCAAGCCAGTCCAAGCTGTTGGAAGCCCAAAAATATCACCAAAATATTGATAAAAGCCAAATATCAAAACCGCTACGGTCATCCAATATAATGCCACTTTAGCCTTTTTTAATATATCTGGCGAAACCACAAAACTAAGACTTATTGCAACACCTATCACTAGACAAGTGAACGCCAAGACAAGCAATGCCCGTTCAAAGTCATTCGCAAGACCAGTAGCTAAAGTGTAGAAAAAAATAAAAAGCCCCAATCCAAGATATGGCATTTTTATTAAAGATTTTCTATTCTTCCAAATCGTAGGCAAAGAAAATAATATTAGACCAACCGCCGCAATAGCACTAAGCCGCAGTGTTAGCATATTACCACCAAGGCTAAGGTCGAATGATGGAATACGCTCAAATGGCATCAAGACAACTAATGCAATAGCTAGCAGTCCACTAATTTTACCGAATTTATCCAACCCCTTAAGCACTTTTATCACATCCCCCCCTACAACATCTCTTTTAGTTTCGACGCCGATGCCTTCCAGCTAAATTTTACAGCGTGTTTTTTACCAAGTGTGATTCGTTTTTTAATATTCTTGTCATTAATACACGCTATCATACCACCCATTATACCTTCAACTGACTCATCGCAATAAATTGCCGCACCCCCACCAGCTTCTGGTAAAGATGAATTGCGGCAAGTAACTACCGGTAGACCAGCCAGCATAGCCTCAACTACCGGCATGCCAAAGCCTTCAAACAATGATGGATAAACAAATGCGAATGCCCTACTGTACACTGTTGCTTTCTGGCTATCGGTGATATAGCCAAGCTGAACAATGTGCTCATCTTTAACAGCCATGAGATCTAATATCTCTTCATCTTTCCAGCCTTTGCCACCAGCTAACACCAGCGGAAAGCGCTTTCTAGTATCTTCATCTAGCCCGCGATGAGCAAGAATCAGATTGACAATATTTTTCCTAGGTTCGATAGTGCCTAAAAATAAAAAATAATTTTTAGGAAGCTTTAGTTTGCTGGTCTTTGTTTGCTTTGGTGTCGTAGATGGGGCCGGATAAATAATGCTATAATCATCGTCCGACCGACCATAGCGCCTTTGTAGTCTCCGTTTAGATGCCTCGGAAATTGTAATTATTTTTGTTGCCCGTCTAGCAGATTGTTTTACTAGTCTAGTCAAAAGTAATCGATTCCTAAAATCAACGTATTCTGGCGTATCCAGATATGTGGTGTCGTATATGATCGGAAAGATTTTTGCGCCTCGGCTTCTTATGGGGAAAATATAAAAATTTGGGAATAATACAGTCTCAATCTCATCGACGCGCAATAGTTTCTCAAGTGGTGGTGCAATCCCAAGTAGAAGCTGTAGTTTGTATTTTTTGTAGCTGTATTTTTGAATTGGTAAAGGAATAATATTATCGCCAGAAATCGACAGCTTATCGCCAAGCTCTGTAAAATAAAAGCAAATAAAGTTCGTATCAGGCATCGACTTCGCGATGCTGCCTATTAGGCCTTGCGCATAATAATCAACACCAGTTTTATTTTTTCTAACCAGCGCGGTCGCCTCAACGTATATTGTCCTCTTGGAAGTCATAGATTTATTCGTTAAACTTATACCTATACATTTTACAGCAAAGCACAGAGAGGAACAGAAAATCTTATGACAAAAACAGCGCTTATTACAGGGATTACCGGACAAGATGGTTCGTATTTGGCAGAGCTATTACTAGAGAAAGGCTATGTAGTACATGGCATCATGCGTCGAAATAGCACGTTTACGACCGGACGAATTGAGCATATATTCGACAAAGTTCAGCTACACTATGGTGACCTCGCAGACTCCAGCTCGCTCCAGCATATCATCGCCAATATTCAGCCGGATGAAGTCTATAATCTGGCTGCCCAGAGCCATGTAAAAGTGTCTTTTGACGTACCGGAATATACCGCAGATGTTACTGGTACTGGTACCTTGCGACTACTAGAAGCTATCCGCACTTCCGCGCCACAAGCCAAATTTTATCAAGCTAGCTCCAGTGAGATGTTCGGTAAAGTTTTGGAAGTGCCACAAACTGAAAAGACGCCCTTCTACCCTCGCTCACCCTACGGAGCTGCTAAGGTTTACTCTTACTGGATCACCAAAAATTACCGCGAGAGTTATGATATGTTTGCCTGCAATGGTATTTTATTCAATCACGAAAGTCCGCGCCGTGGCGAAACATTTGTAACCCGTAAAATTACTCAAGCGGTGGCCGCCATTAAAGCCGGCAAGCAAGATAAGCTCTTGCTGGGCAATCTCGATGCCAAGCGCGACTGGGGCTTTGCTGGTGATTATGTGGAGGCTATGTGGCTCATGCTACAGGTCGATAAGCCAGATGACTACGTGGTTGCCACTAATGAAACACACTCTGTAAAAGAGTTCTGTCAGATTGCCTTTGGCCATGTTGGCCTAGACTGGGAAAAGTATGTGGAAGTAAGCGAGAAATACTTCCGACCAGCTGAGGTTGATCTCCTCATCGGCGATCCAGCTCACGCCAAAAAACAGCTCAAATGGGAGCCCAAAGTCAGCTTTGAAGAACTCGTGAAGATGATGGTTGATGCGGACTTGGCTGAACTCAGCTGACACTATAGATTTTGACAATTCTCTCTATAGCAATATTTACCCCATAAGGATATGGGGTAAATATTGTATGCCCTACAGGTTAATTCAAGGCATATTTACTTTATCTTTCTTTATACTAAAGTATAGCTATGCATAGTTTTTAATTTATAAAATTGAATTAATAACTTCTTTCATTTTAGTAGCGCTTGTATTCCAGCTAAATTTCTTGGCCTGTATTAAGCCAGCCTTTCTCATTTTTTTTGCCAACTCATTATCCGTTAATACTCTTTTCATACTATCGACAAGAGCCTTGATATCTTTTGCGTCAACCATAATCCCCGCATTACCTACTACCTCTGGAAGAGATGAATTATTGCTCGTAATAACTGGCACTCCACACGCCATCGCCTCAAGTGGTGGCATACCGAAGCCTTCATAAAACGATGGGTAAACAAAAAGTGTAGCCCCAGAATATAATGCCGGTAAATCCTCATCAGGCACATAGCCGGTTAGAATAATCTCCAACTCCTTGAGCTCCTCAAGTTTTTTTTGAATGTCACTATCCAGCCAGCCCTTGCCACCAGCTAAGACTAGCTGATACCTTTTCTGTAATGCAGTAGGTAGCGATGAATATGCCTCTAAAATACCGAGTATATTTTTTCTTGGCTCTAGTGTCCCGGTAAACAAAATGTATTCATGTGATACCCCATACTTTTTGCACACTACTTCAATTTCATTAGGTTCGTGACAGTAATATATCCCCATGTCCACTCCTGGGTAGATAATTTCAATTTTCCTTGGATCTACACTATACTGTTTAACTATTTCTTTTTTTGCATTCTGTGAAATTGTTATTATTTGACTAGCACGACTAATTGTTTTTGGAACTTGCGCAGTAAGAAGTTGGGCATTTTTTTTGTCTGAATACTGCCTGTGCGTTACATAAGAAATATCATAAATGAATGCTATACTCGGCGATCCAGAAACCACCTTTGAACCAACAAAGTTAGTAAATATTACGAGGTCTGGATGAATCCTTGCTAATAAATCTATGGGCATAATTCCAAGTCTGCGCGATATTAGATTATACACCCTTGCAGGCAAATACATTACTAGCCGATATTGCACATTTTTTTTGATATTGG
>CAZHOZ010000044.1:0-3234 GCA_964533895.1 uncultured Candidatus Saccharibacteria bacterium
AATGAGAAAGAAGAACTGACGGAGTTCCTGCGCTTCCGTGATGAGACTCGTAACATGCGCAATGCAGAGTTCAGAGTCGAGCACACCGGCAAAGCCAACGCCGAAGGATACTGGTACATCGTCAAGTGTTACACGATAAGGCATGACGAATGAAATACTTTTCAATGTTTAGCGGTATAGGAGGTGGCAATAAGCACCGAGCGTCTATAGGTACACAATCAATAGGGGAGTGGCTTTATTCACATAATTACCCAACTGGGTTTCAGGTGCTATGCCACAACTGTAATATGGCAGAGGGGATTTATGGAATATGTCCACACAAAAACAACTAAGATATTTATCACTTTTCAGTGGGATTGGCGGATTTGAACTTGGAATACAACGAGCCTTTGATAATGAATATGCACATATCGGCGAGAAATCCGAACAGGAAGAACGCACACAAGGGCGGGAGCGGCCCGCTGATAAGTCGGGAGTATTGCTACACGCTGGAGACGGGACAGCCCCACTATGTGTTGGTTACTCCGAAATCGACAAGTACGCAATCGCAACATACGAAAGGAACTTTAATGGCATTGACAGCCGACCCACAAGGGAGAAAGAACAAGAAGCTCAACTGGTCGGAAACGGTAGCGACACTGAGGGCGAACACACATGGCAACCTACCGATAATACTGGAGGACACCGAAACTATGGCGACGCAACTAAAATCAACGCAAGAGAACTCCCAGACTTTGACCTCTTGGTGGGAGGATTTCCATGCCAAGCTTTCTCCGTTGCTGGAAAACGACTTGGATTTGACGACACCAGAGGGACACTCTTTTTTGACATCGCTCGGATTCTCGCAGAAAAAAGACCCCGACATCTGGTACTCGAAAATGTTAAAGGTCTACTTAGTCACGACTCCGGCAAAACTTTCCAGACAATCGTTGGGGTTCTTACCGACCTGGGGTATCGAGTCGAATGGCAGGTACTTAACAGCAAAGACTTCGGAGTTCCCCAAAACCGAGAGCGAGTGTTCATTGTCGGACATCTTGGAGGAGAACCCAGACGAAAAGTATTTCCTATCTTCGGAACAAACCGAGCGGATACTTATGTCAGGACTATCAGAGCGGGCGGTGCCGGTTCAACAACTGAAAAACACGCCAGAGACTTAATACAGGTTAACCAACCAAAGCACTCCAACGACAGAGTCTACTCAGATGGGGGGGTAAGTCCTACCCTCAACACTATGCAGGATGGTGCAAGAATACGCCGTCTAACACCCCTCGAATGTGAGAGACTTCAGGGTTTTCCTGATGATTGGACTGTAGGCAGTGATACTCAACGGTATAAACAATGTGGCAACGCTGTGACGGTGAATGTAGTAGAAGCGGTGATGAGTAAAATATTGTGATTAATATAATGTGGTATAATATGCGCAATAGCTACCACTAAACCAACGGAGCTCTCATAACCAAGGAGCAACCGTAGATGGCGTTAGATTACATAAAGCAAGAAGACCTCTATACCAAGTATAGCGATGCGAAGACATTCATGCTTCCATTGTTCGAACCACTCGATGAGTTCGAGAGGATTGCTCGTAACAAGCCACACGCCGGCATTGCAAAGAATCTCCCAAAGGTAACAGACGGTACACTCGCCGCACTCATTCAAGAACAGCCAAAGCGCATCATCCAGCAAATCCCTACTGGTAAGGTCAAGAGCGATAGCGAATGGATGGACATCGTAGGCAATTATGTACTCGAGAATGAGATTGTTCCTAACGCCAACCAAGTAGCCGCACTCATTCAAAAGAGCTGGGCACTCACATCGAAAGCTCTTACTTATGGCTCACAGCCAGCATTCGTCCAGGTAGTAAACCGTGACGGTAAGTTCGGCGTTGACTTCACCCTGCCATATATCAAAGATGTGCTCCTCGAGCCCGGCAAGCTATCCGATCGAGATAGCAATGTCATCTTCCTGCGTACCTGGTGGACCAAGAGCCAGATAGAATCAATCATTGCTCGTGAGAAGAGCATCAGCAAGCGCAGTAAAGACCGCAAAGACCCAGAGCCATACAAGAGCGGCTGGGATATAGCTAAACTCGAGAAACTCGTCACCAAGGGCGGACAAAAAGATACTCAGTCCATGACCCCGAATGAACGCGAGAAGCAACTGAACGCTAACTTCGTAGAGATAGTCCACTGCTTCCAGCGTGGTGTAGGCGGCACATTCTACTCATTCGCACCAGACCTAGGCGAAGTAGACAATGTTATCCGTACTCGCACCAACCCGGATCCACGCGGAGTAATCCCAATCCACTTCATGTACACCAATGTCGACCTCTCAAACCCACTTGGACGCGGAGCCGTTGAGCTATCCGGTGGCATGCAGAACTTGCTCGACTCTGAAGTCCAGAGCTACCAGTACATGCGGGCATTGCTCATGAACCCACCAGTAGAGAAGCGTGGTTCATTCTCAAAGAGCACCATCGTCTATGCACCGGGTGCTATCTGGGACTTAGGCTCTGAGCAGAACGCTAGCGTACAGCCAGTCAACCTAACCACCGAATCACTGACCAGCTTCCCGCAGAACTACGGACTCGTGAAGAGCCAAATCCTCAACCTCAACAGCTCAACCGATACCAGCGTGTCATCAGAGGTAGGTAACCCAGGCTTCTCAAAGACTCCAGCCGGCGTGAAGACCCAGGAGATGCGCTTAGGTGTGTCCGATAACTACATGCGCAAACAATTCGAGAGTACATTCGAAGAGATTATGGAAACCGCACTCAACCTCTACTTCGCAGAGAAGAACGGCATCGATGTAGTAGAACTCAGCAAAGACGCTGCAGCCAAGCTCAGAAAGGTAGCACCACAAGCAATCAATGAGAAGAATCAGGTCCAGGTCGATTACAATCAAGAGACTGAGCCATTGAAGTTCGAAGTCGATGCCTCAACCTCAAGTATGAAAGATGATGCAGCCGAACGCGACCGCTTGGTAGAGTTGCTCGACCTATCGCAGAAGTATCCAGCTCTTGCCGAGATGATGGGGCAAGACGGTACACGCGAGCTGATTAACCGCATCGTTATCAAGACCGGCGTTGAAGACCCAGAGAAAATCATGCCAGCACCGGACGAGTCAGAGATAGACCCAGAGACTGGCGAGCCAATCCAGAAGCAAGAACAGCCAGAAGGCATGACTCCAGAGATGGTCCAGCAAATGGTAGCTCAGATGCTCGAACAGCACATGCAG
>CAZHOZ010000044.1:3244-7446 GCA_964533895.1 uncultured Candidatus Saccharibacteria bacterium
GCAGGAAATGAAAGCCAACGATCCGAAGCAGAACCCAACCATCCAGCTCATGGACGCGTTGAAAATCAAGTTTACGGACTTGCCGGATGATGCACAGCACACCGTACTTGAACAGGTCGGTCTAGCTAGCGATATGCCAACCACATCCAGCCAAGAGCAGAGCCGACAGAACATACAGACTAAACTACAAGCCATGCAAGCCGGCCAAGCCCAAATGCAGCCTGTATCTGAGCAAATGCATGAGGCTACTGAGCCAACTCCTGTAGAAAATCAGGAAGTCGCACAATCAGGAGAGATGGAACTCAGCCCGGAAGACGAACTTCTTATATCCGAACTAAGCAAAAGAGGTTATAATGAGCAGCAGATAGCCCAAGCGGTTTCCATGATGCAGCGAGGGCTACCGAATGAGCAGATTATCCAGGCTCTTCATGGGGAGGGAGTAACCAATGGCTAAGAACGAACAGATTCAAGGCACACCAGTCGAAATAGAAGAGTTCGATGGAAGCCTCATGCCCAATGATGGTGGCGTATTCCAGCCGCAACCCACTGAGGAAGTACAGAAAGAGATTGCGAAGGAACGCGACATGATCAAGGCCGGTGCACCCCTACTTGACTGGATATTCGCATTTCTTGATGAGCAAATAGCCTACACCGGAGATATTACGAGTATTGACCTTAACTCAGATGACTTGAAGGCCGAGCTTAAGGCTCAAAGAATGCTAGCTGACCGTCTCTACGCCTTGAAGAGTAGTCTTGAAAATCTTGCAGAAGCGCACCTAGACAAGAGCTAGGCTGCTGTCCGGGTCGGAGTGATCACCGGCTTGGACAGGAGTTTATCTCAAACTTCCCCAGCGACAGGGCATAGTCGTTAAAACAAGGAGATGTCATGGCTGAACAAGTCGCATCAGATGTAAAAGAAGAAGTAGTGGGACAGGCAACCACTGATACCGCCTCATCCACGGTAGAAACAGCAGAGCCTGCGCTTGAAGGTGAAGAGCTACTCGATGACCCGACTGCGGATAAAGAGATAGCTGAAGATCTAGCTAAAGAAGCTAAAGACAAGGAGCCGACCCCCGGCGAGGAAGAGCCATCAGATGATGATGACGAAGACTCAAAGGACGAAGACCCTGCCGATGGCGAAGAAGAGCCAGACGACAAGCCAGAAGAGCCTAAAAAGGGAGCCGAAGCTCGTAAAGAGCAACTGCAGACCGAAATCCGTCAGCTCGTAGCCAAGCGCAACGAACTCCGGGCAGAAGTCACTGATGTGAATAGCAAAGTCTATGCACCGCAGACCCCAGAAGAGCTTGTAGACCAAGGTATGGACCCTGCAATGGCCCGAGTCGAAGCACTCGAGCAACGCACCCAGATGGCAGAGTTCAACGCTCATGTAGCCGACCTGAACGCCAATCTAAACATAGAAGCGTTGCAAGTTATGGCAGACTATCCAGTCTTCAACCCTGACGCTCCAGAATACGACAAAGCCCTCGCCGATAAGGCAAGGCAGGTATATGAGAAAGCAGCAGCAGTACAGACCGACCCAAACACCGGTCTTATCATCCAAGCTAACGCATTACCTTACGAGATATATAAAGCATTCGCAGAGGCAGCCCAATCAGGCACACAGCGCGGTGCTATCAACGGTCAAATAGCCGCTGAGAAGAACTTAGCAGCAGCCGACCCAGTACCAACCAGTGCCCCAAAGGCAGCCCCCGAGGATCCATTCCTCAAGGGACTGATGTCCTCTGACGATTAACAGAAGGATTCAACTCAATGGCACAGAATTACGCCTCAAAGTATGAGAAGAAAATCGATGAAGTTTTTCGACTCAAATCCGTCACTGAAGGAATCATCAACAAAGGTATTCGTCTAGATTACCAGGGTGTTAATGCAGTTAGCATCTACGGTGTTGCTACAGTGTCGGAAACTAACTACGTTCGCTCAGGCAGCAACCGTTTCGGTAGCCTTGCAGAGCTTGACACAACTAAGCAGACTTTCACCCTTTCACAGGACAAAGCATTTACCTACACCATCGACCGTGGTAACTACGAAGACTCGATGATGGTAACTGAAGCTGGTTCTACTCTTAAGCGACAGATCGAAGTCGTATGTGTTCCTAACACGGACATTTACCGATTAACAACCCTGCACGCTTACGCTGTAGCTAACTCGCAGACTGCTACCAACTCAGGTACAACTGCTACCAGCGGAACTGCATTCACCAAGATTCTTGACATGCAGTCGATTCTTGACAACCTGTTCGTACCAGCTGAAGGTCGAGTACTTTACTGTACTCCAGCATTCCTTAGCTTCTTGAAGCTAGATGCTAACTTCACCAAGGCTAGCGACATCACAACCAAGAACTTGATCACTGGTCAGGTTGGAGAAGTTGATGGCGTAGCTATCGTGAAGGTTCCTGTAAGCTACCTTCCTTCAAAAGCTGAAACTATGCTTGTGCACAAGGAAGTATTGATTGCCCCACACAAGTTCGACACTTACCGCATCCTCAAGGAAGTTCAAGGTATCGATGGTTGGGTAGTTGAAGGTCGCCGATATTACGATGCATTCGTACCATCTAACCGTGGTGATGCCCTCGTAATCTCTCAGACTGCTTAAAGTCACTAGTATTAACAAAGAATAACGGAGTACTAATATGGCACTTGGAGAAGAAAAAAACTCAGGAAAGATTAACTTTCCAGGCACTTACCGCGACCCTGAAAGTGGTGCCAAGCTAACCGTCACGATGGAAGCCGGAGCTGACGCTCTCGCTCGCCTCGGATGGGTACGCCTAGAGGACGCGAAACCGAATCAAACTAAGATACCTGAAAAGAAAGAGCGCAAAACCCCTAACCCATCCGGTGTTAAGGAAGTAGCAGTTTCTTAAGGTAATAAGGAGTCACATAGATGGCAAACTCTCTACCGAAGGCGCGGAAAAGTAGTCCTATATACTGGACTTGGGCGAACATGAAAAAACGCTGCAAGCCTGGTAGTCAGAACGCTAACCGTTACCACGATAGAGGGATTGGGTATACTAGTAGGTGGGAGACATTCGATGTATTCCATAGCGACATGTGGCCTTCATATAAAGAAGGAATGACACTTGATCGCATCGACAATGATGGCGACTATACACCTGATAATTGCCGGTGGGCGACTCCAAAGCAACAGGCCAATAACAGAAGCAATAGCCGAAGATTTACTATTAACGGTAAGACAAAGACTTTTGCAGAATGGATTGACCTAGTTGGTATCAAATCAAGCACAGTAAGACAGAGGTTTTATGTGTATAACTGGTCTCTAGATGAATCTCTAGGACTAAAAGAAAGAGGTAAGCAAATTGGCTAACTCAACTACACTCTACCGCGGCCAGGATGGTCGAATATGGGTAGACGTTACAGAAAACAAGACGCTTGCTCTTGCAGACTGTGGAATCGTACAGAACGTCCTCACCGATGCAATTACGATTACCCTTCCAGCAACTGCAGCATCATTGAACTTCACCATCCGCAATGGTGGTGACGCAGACGCTTCAGCAGCAGTAGGATCTGGTTATAACGGATCTATGGCTGTTAACGTAAGTCCAGCAGCCGCTGACAAAATCAGTGGTTACGCACTGACACCAGCTGACAACAAGGACCTCATCAACACCAAAGCTACGGCTAAGGTTGGTGATGAAGTATCTCTCTTGGCAGACGGAACTGACGGATATACCGTTACAGAAATCAAAGGAACTTGGGCTCGAGAGAGCTAAGAACCATCTTCTGGCTAGGAGCCTTCGGGCTCCTTGGCCGGTAAGATTAACTAAAAGGAGATCACTATGGCAACAGGAGACTTCCGAGTCCCAGTCGATGCTGGCACGTGGTATGCTTGCAATAAGGCGATAACATATGCAGCCTCAACTACTGGTGCAGCGTCTGCAAAGACCATCTTCACTGTTACTGGCTTAGTGCGAGTACGAATCTTCGCTCACTGTACAGCAGATCTTACCTCAGGTGGTGCAGCCACCATTCAGGTAGGTACTGCCATTACAGTAGCAGGACTCCTTCCATCAGTAACCGCCACTACGATAGATGCTGGTGAAATCTGGCACGATGCAACTGCTGACGCTTCAGTAGAGCTTGAAACTGTATCACCAGTGAAACTTGTCAGTCAGAATATCATTGAAACCATCGGCACTACCACAGTTACCGGTGGAACAATCAAAT
>CAZHOZ010000045.1:0-2210 GCA_964533895.1 uncultured Candidatus Saccharibacteria bacterium
TTCGAGTTTCGTGTCTGGTGTGGCGCGCGGGTGCTTAATAACATAATAGTAAACTACTGCTGCAATACCCCACAAACCAACAAACAAGCTGAGTATCAACACAATCGTCCACATAATACGTTCATCATCATTTTGCCAGTCCTTGCGAGCAAGGGCGTCAATCAGCATAAGAACCCATAGAATGAACAAAAAGAGGGTTACACCAATAAGAATGAGACCAACCACAAGCGCAACCAAAATTAACATAAACACGATACCTGAATTTGAAACCTCAGCCAGTATAAGCACCATTAATGACTCCCTTATCCTTTTTACAAGTATACTGGCCTGCCATTTTGAAGCCAAGTACTAGGAATTTACCAGATACAATGGTAAAATAATCCGGTCTTTGATATTTTTAGCGCGGGTATGGTATAACGACTATTATTCCTGCCTTCCAAGCAGGCGATGCGGGTTTGATTCCCGCTACCCGCTCCATTTTTCCGCAAAAAGGTTTTGATCCCCCAATAACTGCGACGAGTGCCGATAGCAGCTGGATGTCGAGCGTGAGCGAGCAATATAGATGTCTGCTCTATCCAGAATACACTTCACAGGTTAGAATTATGTAGCGAGATAGTTGACAGATATCGTGCCCCGATAGCTCAGCTGGATAGAGCAGGAGACTTCTAAGCTCAAGGTCGTAGGTTCGAATCCTACTCGGGGCGCCAGCTAGGCCGACCTTGCGTAAGGGCTGCCTAGATGCTCCTTCAACAAAGCGATAAACCAAGCGCTCGTACAATAATATACTACCCTACTTGATGATCTTTTTACGAAGCGACGCCTCAATTGTGTCGCTTCGAGAGGAGAAGCATCTGAAGCCGTATTCAAAGGTGCGTGAGCAGCTTTGAATACAAGCGGAAGATGCTTGGACGAGGTGGGTGTAGCTCAGTTGGTTAGAGCGCCGGGTTGTGGTCCCGGAGGTCGTGGGTTCGAGCCCCATCACTCACCCCATCATTATGAAAATGACTTCTTCGAGAAGTCTTTTTTATTGACTTTATACTTATTTTATTATATAAACAATGTGTACCCTACAGAGAGGAATCTCATGCGACTGCTCGTTGACGAGAGCTTTGCTAACACCGGGGATAGTCTCGGAGCTCTCGACGGATGTATGGATTTCGCCAAAACCGTCGATGAGCCATACAGCATCCAAACTTGTGACATCCGAGCTGTCGCAGGCTCCAGACTGGACAAGAACCAGTTCGATGCCTCGCATGTGCTGAGTGCATACGAGCCCTCACGGTCCGAAATCGGAGAGCCCGTGGCAATAATCACCTCACTAGACCTCAATGCTCGTGCCGATGGTGGTGAATGGCTGAATTTCATATTCGGCCTAAGTTGGCCGGAGATGTCGTGCATTACCTCGACATACCGATTCGACCACCGAGATGCCAATCGACTCATCACCATGCATGAGCTCGGTCATGTCTGGGGTCTTGTAGCTAATTATTCACCCAGTGCCGACAAGCGAAGCGGTCTGTATACCGGACACTGCACCAACATCTGCACCATGCGACAGGTTATGAGTGTCGCTGAGGCAGCTGAGCTTGCCGCCAGACTCGGCAGCAGATCGTTCTGCGAGAACTGCCGACACCACCTCACAAGTCAACGCTTGTGAGGTTTTATTTGACTATGATCCTTTAGTAAGTAACATATTCGCTAACGATAGAAAAACGAAAAAGCCACCAACATCAGTGCAAGTTGTTATAAATATTGTCGCCGAAGTAGCTGGATCTTTGCCAAAAGCCTTCATGACAAGCGGTATCAATGCGCCAAAAAACCCAGCAATAATCAAGTTTACCACCATGGCGATTGCTAAAACTACTCCTAGCATCAGAGATTGATTAAAGAAGGTCGCAACCAGACCAACAATAATACCATTTACAGCCCCATTCATCGCACCAGAAGCTATCTCATGACCAATAAACTTCCAACCCGAAGCTAAATCAATTTCCTTTAACACAATCCCCCGCACCGCAACAGCCATAGTTTGCGTACCGGCGTTTCCTCCCATCCCCGCAACGATTGGCATATAGACTGCTAAAAGAGTGAAGGCTGCAATTGTCTCCTCAAACATCCCCACCACCGAGGCGGCCATAAAAGCTGTACCGAGGTTGATTACCAGCCAAAGCCAGCGATGCTTGAACTTCTCGATTGGTGAATCAAGCGCA
>CAZHOZ010000045.1:2220-7414 GCA_964533895.1 uncultured Candidatus Saccharibacteria bacterium
TTCTTCGCTCGAAACGCCAGCAAAACGAAATAAGTCGCGGGCAGTACGTTTATCTAATATCGCCAAGATATCATCGGAGTGGATTATCCCCAGAACACTTTTATCCTCATCAAGTACCACCACCTTGCGATGAGGGTGCTTCAAAAACGTCGTCACTACCGCCCGCTCGTCAGTGTTATAAATAAGCGACGGCAAACGACGAATACTACTACCTATCTTAGTAGAAGCTGGTTTGAGGGCTAGCGCATAGACCGGGAGCTCGCCGAGTAGATTTGAGGTTTCATCCATCACCAATATAATCGGTGGTCGTCCAGTTTCTAAATCATGCTTTCTAATCAACTCCGAGACATCACCAAAAGTCTCATTCGGCGCAACCAGAATATAATCCACATCCATCATGCCAGCGGCAGTTTTGGGATGAAAACGTAAGAGAAACTCGACCTTCTCACGTACATTTTGAGAGAGCTGATTGGTAAGATGCTTGGAGCGCAAAGGTGGTAAAAGACGCATCAGCTCGGTTGCCTGATCGGGATCAACACTATTTAAAATTGGTATTAACTCATGGGTATGCAGTTTATTTACAATTGTTTTCTGTACTCGTGGAGATTGACAGAGCAATACTCGACCTTGATCAGCGGTATCAATGCTACGAAAAATCTCCATGCGTTGGCGTGGCTTACGCAACATCTTTTCGATTATGTCTTTATCGCCAATTTGACACACAGCTGGCTGTGTTTTTTTCTTCTTAAGAATTGGGGCCATATTAGCCCATATTATACCGCTTATGTCTTGAAAGTGCGACTATATTTCTGTTTGTCGTTCAATTCTCTCTATCGAGCAAGCAAGTCCCGTCTTGGTATCAATTTCAATCAATACTGCCGAGAGTGTTGTAGAGCCAGAAGTCGGCACCTCATGACGCCGTGGGGCATTTTCTAGCCAGCGACCTATAATTATTTCTTTTTTTACACCCAAGACTGTGTTGTCTGGACCAGTCATACCAACATCCGAAATATACGCCGTGCCTTTTGGTAAGATGCGCGCGTCTGCAGTTGGCACATGCGTGTGCGTACCTACCATGGCGCTCACCCGCCCATCAAAATAATGACCAGCCGCAACTTTTTCACTCGTAAGATCACCGTGCAAATCAATGAGCGAGCCAGCTAGCTGCTCACCAGTATATTTGGCTATAATTTGGTCGGCAGTTTTTAGCGGATGCGCCTGCTCAGACTGATCGGCGTTGTAACGACTCCCCTCAATGGAGATGAGGTGAAACTTCCCGTATGGCGTGTCGAGCGTGAGCGAACCCCGACCCGGCTGGGAGTCTGGATAATTTGCGGGGCGCAGAACCGGTAAAGAATAATCTTCGAAGTATGGGTAAAAGACGGCTTTTTTAAAGCTATGATTCCCGCCAGTAAAAGCATCCACACCGGCGCGCGTCAATTCCTGTACAGCTTTTATTGTTAGACCATTACCGGTAGTCATATTCTCTGACTGGGCGATAACAATGTCTAGCTCGAGTTCATTGCGCAAATCGGGTAAGAGCTTCTGCACCGTACGACGACCTATGCGCGCAACCACATCACCGATGAAGAGGATTTTCATAAAACTATTTCGCGTATTCCTCAGCGCGGGTTTCGCGGATGACGTTCACTTTAATCGTACCTGGATACTTCAATGTCGCCTCAATCTTGGTGGCGATATCACGGGCTAGCTTGATGGCAGAGAGATCATCGATTTCTGCCGGCTTCACAAAGACACGGATCTCTCGACCTGCCGACATAGCATAAGTTTTTTCTAGCCCAGGAAAGGTCTTAGCGATATTCTCTAGATCAGTCATGCGCTTGGCAAAGTTCTCCACCGAATCACCACGTGCACCTGGACGACCGGCCGAGAGAGCATCAACGGCACGCACAATCACCGCTTCGGGCGTGGTGGCTTCGATATCATCATGGTGCGCTTCAGCCGCATGAATAGTCGGCTCATCCAGGCCATATTTTTCCAAAAGCACACGCGTTAGATGATGATGCTTGCCTTCCATCTCGTGTGTCACAGCTTTACCCAAATCATGCAAATACGCCGCTCGTCTAGTAATGCGCACATCGGCACCTACTTCTTCGGCGATCATCGCTGCCAAGTGCGCCATCTCGACCGAATGCTTTAGTACATTCTGCGAGTAGCTAGTGCGAAACTTTAAAGATCCCATTAGGCGCACAATCTCTGGCGGCATACCAACAACGCCGGCTTCACGACCAGACTCTTCGCCGACTTTTTTAATCTCGTCCTCAATCTCGTTATGAGCTTTCTTGACCACCTCTTCAATGCGTGCCGGATGGATACGGCCATCTTTTATAAGCTTCTCAATCGCTACTCGTGCCACCTGCCGACGCACCGGATCGAAGCCCGAAAGAACCACTACACCAGGTGTTTCATCGACCAATATATCAACTCCGGTAGCTCGCTCAAGCGCCTGAATATTGCGCCCTTCTTTGCCAATAATCTTACCTTTTACATCATCGCCTGGTAAATCAACTGTCGTTACCACCCGCTCACTAGCAACCTCATTAGCCATGCGTTCCATCGCCTCAACCATTATTTCTGAAGCATTATGATCGGCCGTTTCTTTCGCCTCACGCTTGCGTTTTTCGATATATTCCACCAGATCGTGCTTAATCTCTTTTTCAGTCATTTCCATAATTTTCTTGGTAGCATCAGTTTTTTTGAGCTTCGCAATCTTTTCAAGATTATCCTCCTGCTTTTTGCGAATCGCGCGCAACTCATCCTTTATTGCCTCTATCTCTTTTTCGCTAGCTTTGAGATTATCACTCTTGCGCTCTAGCTCAGAGAACTTAGCATCCAAGCTTGACTCACGATTGGCCACGCGTTTTTCTGCGTCATCTAGCTTATCACGCAAACGCTTTTCCTCGGCCTTGGCTTCTTCAGCGATCTTCACCGACTCTTCTTTTGCTGCTAGCGTCAGCTCTTTGGCTTTAGCTTTAGCATCCTCGATAACTTTCTTACTTTGTGCTTCAGCGGTCTTGGAGCGATTTTTGTCATAGGCTGTTTTCGCACCCACGCCAGCAACCAGTGCGACAGCTGCAATACCAATGGTAATTGGTTCCATATCTCACCTCATTTCTACTTCAATCAACAGCCGGTGGGGCTGCCAGATTAGTCAAATAGTATGTATTGTATTTCAAAAAAATAATCAAAAACGGATTAACAGTACACCTCTATTGTTCGCCTTTTCATGCCGGAGTGCAAGCTTGGAGCGTGTATACTAATAACTATGAAAACCGATCCAGAAGTACCTAACTGTTATTATCGTGTCAGTATTAAAGCACTAATTACAAATGAAGCTGGTGAGTTGCTTGTTGTTAACGAACGAGGTCGAGGCTGGGATCTGCCTGGTGGTGGACTCGACTGGGGTGAAGACACAATCGAAGCCTTGCACCGTGAAATAGAGGAAGAGCTTGGCTGTCAGGCGACCATCAACAAACAGCCTATAATGATCATGCCAGCAAACAACAACTCATATAATCAGCATGTGATTTGGATAGTCTATCGTGTACGTATCGATACCAGAACTATCCAATCAACTGATGATGTAACAGAATACCGCTTCATGAGCGTGTCTGACTTCCAGACATTTGAGAATGAGTTTTCAAAAGGTCAATGGGAAAGCCCAATCGATTTCTGGGGTGAGCTACAAGCTCTTATCGAAAGATAGGGGTATCTTTTACTGTAAGCTTTTTATAAAGTCCATACATCTATGTGTAACAAAAATGGTATCATTATTGATAAGCAAAAGCGTTAATATTATCTTGAGGGACAATCAAAATAAGTGCTCAAACTATTGGTACAAAAATTCGATTATTCTGTGCTAAGGCTCATAACTACATAGCTGACACTATAGCCCCAGTTAAAAGTGCTAGTTGTTTAGTGCTATCGCTAGCTCTAACTATAACTGCAATATTACCTATGCTAACACCTAGTGTCGTTCATGCTGCACCTGGTGACTGGAGCTGGCAACAATCACCACAAAACTTTGTTGGCGATCAAATATATTGGGCATCCATAGCCTCCAGTGCCGATGGCACTAAATTGGTAGCAATAGAGTATGGGGGCTATATCTACACATCTACCAACTCGGGCGTAAGTTGGACCAAGCAAACCGCCTCTGGTAGTCGAAATTGGCGATCCGTCACTAGTAATAGCGACGGCACCAAGCTAGCTGCAGTTGCTGCCAGCGGCTACATCTACACTAGCATAGATTCTGGTGCAAACTGGACCGAGCAAACCTCAGCCGGTGGTCGAGATTGGCAATCTATAGCATCCTCAGCTGATGGCACTAAACTATCTGCAGCTGTCTACGGTGGCTATATCTACACATCTACCGATTCTGGTGCAAACTGGACCGAGCAAACCACTTCTGGCATCCGAAGGTGGACGCAGATAGCCTCTTCGGCTGACGGTACTAAGTTAGCTGCGGTAGTGGGTGGTGGCTATATCTACACCAGCAGCGACTCCGGCGCAAACTGGACTGAGCAAACCGTTTCTGGCTACCGACACTGGACATACATAGCCTCTTCGGCCGACGGCACTAAACTAGCAGCAGTAGCGGTAGGTGGTCACCATATCTACACTAGTAGCGATTCTGGCACAAACTGGACCGAGCAAACTGCTTCTGGTAGTCGATCCTGGGCTTCTGTGACCTCCTCAGCTGACGGTACTAAGTTAGCTGCAGCAGTGGTAAATGGCTCCGTCTACACTAGTAGCGATTCTGGCACAAACTGGACCGAGCAAACTGCTTCTGGTAGTCGATCCTGGGCTTCTGTGACCTCCTCAGCCAACGGTATTAAGTTAGCTGCGGTAGCATCGGGTGACTACATCTACACATCTACCAATTCTGGCTTAAGCTGGACTGAGCAAACCTTGGCTGGTAGTCGAGATTGGGTATCCATAGCCTCCTCAGCTGACGGTACTAAGTTAGCTGCGGTTGATGCCAGCGGCTATATTTACACATCTACCGATTCTGGCACAAACTGGACCGAGCAAACTGCTTCTGGTAGTCGATCCTGGACATCTATAACATCTTCAGCTGATGGTACTAAGTTAGCTGCGGTAGTAGGTGGTGGCTACATTTACACATCTACCGATTCTGGCACAAACTGGACCGAGCAAACTGCTTCTGGTA
>CAZHOZ010000046.1:0-7269 GCA_964533895.1 uncultured Candidatus Saccharibacteria bacterium
CCGGTGAAGTGGTAGTGAGTATTTATACTGCCAAACCAGGTGTGGTGATTGGTCGCGGCGGGTCAGGTGCGGAGGCTCTCAAAAAAGAGCTGGCAAAAGTAGTGTCTGGAAAGTTACGCGTAAATATCGAAGAAATTCGTCAGCCTGATCTTGAGGCTCAGCTGGTTGCAAATAACATCGCCAGTGCTCTAGAACGTCGTATGCCATTTCGCCGCATCTTAAAAAATGCCGCTGAAAACTCCATGAAGGCTGGTGCTCTTGGCGCGAAAGTCCAGGTTGGGGGTCGATTAAATGGTGCGGATATGGCACGAACTGAAAGTGTGGCTTTGGGGTCAATCCCACTGCATACAATTCGGGCCAACATTAGCTACGCTACAGCAGAAGCCAATACGACTTTTGGCATTATTGGCGTGAAGGTATGGATTTATACAGGGGAAGATAAGTAATGTTGCTTCCACGCAAGACAAAATTCCGCAAAACCTTTAAGGGCAAGAACCGTGGTGAGGCAACTCGTGGTAAGGAAATCTCCTTTGGTCGATACGGTCTTCGGGTACTCGAAAACGAACGGCTGACTTCTCGTCAAATTGAAGCTGCTCGTCGTGCCATGACTCGCTACATCAAGCGTGGTGGTAAGGTGTGGATTCGTGTTTTTCCACACACTCCAGTTACGAAGAAGCCGAATGAAGTACGCATGGGTTCTGGTAAGGGAGCGGTTGATCATTATGTAGCTAAAGTTCAGGCTGGGAAGATTGTTTTTGAACTGGACGGGGTAGCCGAAGACGTTGCTAAAGAAGCAATGCGCTTGGCGGGTCGTAAACTGCCGGTGAAGACGCGTTTTGTGGTTCGTGAAGGAGTTGGAGAATAGACTATGAAGATTCGTGAAATTCGACTGCAATCCGATGCTGAGCTGGCAAAGTTCATTACCAATACTCGTCAAAAAATTGCTGAAGGTTATGTAGAAATTAAGACAAAAGATGTTAAGCAGGTACGTGCAATTCGTAACCTAAAAACCGATCTGGCTCGAGCCTTAACTATTGTTAGCGAACGCGAGCTAGCGGAATTGGAGAAGAACAATGGCTAGAAAACTTACCGGAAAAGTGGTTTCAAATAAGATGCAGAATACTGTTGTTGTGGCTGTGAAAGCCTTGAAGACCCACCCGATCTACAAGAAGCAGTACAAGACAACTGCACGCTTCCATGCTCATGATGAATCAAATAAGCTTGCTGTTGGTACTGTGGTTGAGATCGAAGAAACTCGTCCATTGAGCCGCATGAAGCGCTTTGTCGTTTCAAAAGTGCTAGATGGTGAAGTAAAGCCCGCTAATAAGGAGTCGGCTAAATGATTCAGCCACAGACAGTATTAAAGTTAGCTGATAACACCGGCGCTAAGAAAATTATGTGCATTAAAGTTCTTGGTGGCTCACGCCGTCGCTACGCAATGGTGGGTGATGTTATTGTTGCTTCTGTAAAACAAGCTACTCCGAATGGTATTGTTAAAAAAAAGGAAGTGGTACGGGCGGTAATTGTTCGATCTACGAAGATTACAAAACGCGCCGATGGTAGTGCCATCCGTTTTGACGAAAATGCAGCGGTCATTATTGATAAGCAGGGGCAGTCGCGTGGAACTCGTATCTTTGGACCGATTGCGCGAGAATTGCGCGATCGTGGGTATATGAAAATTGTTTCGCTGGCTCCGGAGGTACTCTAATGTTTAAGATTCGCCTAAAAGACAAAGTGCTTGTTGTGAGTGGACGTGATAAGGGTAAAACCGGTGAAGTAATTGGTGTTTTGCCACGCCAAAACAAAGTGGTAATTGCCGGCATGAATACCGTTAAGCGTCACCAAAAACCGAGTACTCAAAATCCTAGCGGGGGCATTGTTGAGCTAACTAAGCCAATTGAGGCTTCGAAAGTGCAGGTTATTGATCCTAAGAGTGGCAAACCGGCTCGTGTAGGTTTTGAAAAGCGCCCAGATGGCTCGAAAGAACGAGTATTTGTGGTGTCGAAGTTTTCCAATAAGAAAAAACCCACAAAGACTGAGTCTTCCAAAAAAGACGCTGACAAGAAAGAGGTGAAAAAATGAGCCGTTTACAAGAACGCTACCAAACTGAAGCGGTACAATCTCTCACCAAGCAGCTCGGTACAAAAAACCTGCACCGTGTTCCTAAGCTGATAAAGGTTGTTGTTTCGGTGGGTGTTGGACGGGCTGTTATCGATCAAAAATATCTCGATAACGCAATCACAACACTGACGAAGATCACTGGTCAGAAGCCGATAGTGACCAAAGCACGGCTTTCGATTGCTGGATTTAAATTGCGTGAAGGCCAGTCGATTGGAGCTAAGGTGACATTGCGCGGTGAGCGGATGTATGACTTTCTGGACCGCCTTATTGCGGTCGTGCTCCCTCGTTTACGTGACTTTCGTGGGCTTTCTGTGAAAGGGTTTGATCCACAAGGGAATTACTCAGTTGGCCTTGCTGAGCAAACATTATTCCCAGAGATTGGCTACGAGGATGCGCAGTTAACCCATGGCGTACAAGTAACGCTTGTAACAACTGCCCAGAATAAAAAAGAAGGTGAAGCTCTGTTGCGCAGTCTAGGTCTGCCGCTAGAAAGAAAGGAGGCTAAATAATGGCAAGAAAAGCACTTGTACAGCGCGAACTTAAACGTGCTCGTCTGGCTGAAAAATATGCAGCTCGTCGAACTGAGATGAAGGCGGCTGGTGATTTTGAGGGTTTGGCTAAGCTTCCACGCAACTCAAATCCAAACCGTCAGCGCAATCGCTGTGAAATTACTGGGCGTAGCCGTGGATATATACGCCGCTTTGGTCTTTCACGTATCACATTCCGTGAACACGCCTCTAAGGGAGAAATCCCGGGCGTACGAAAGGCTAGTTGGTAGGAAGGAATAATATGATAACAACTGATCCAATCGCAGATATGCTTACTCGCATCCGCAATGCCGCAGCTGCTGGCAAAACGGAAATCCGTTTACCATACTCCAAAATGAAAGAGCGTATTGCTCAGATTTTGGTGGGGGATGGTTATATTGTGGCAGTAAGCTCAGAAGAACAGGGCGGATTTCGCCAGCTGGTGTTGGATATCGACCAGCAGAAGACAAAAAAACCATTTACAGAGCTTGTCCGAGTTTCAAAGCCTGGACGCCGCATGTACGCCAAACGCGATGAGATTCCTCGCATTCTTGGTGGTCGGGGCATGGTAATCGTATCCACCTCGGCTGGCCTGATGACTGGTTATGAAGCACGTGCCAAAGGTCTTGGTGGTGAATTAATTTGTAAGGTATGGTAGGCAAGAGATGAGTAGAATTGGACGATCCATTATAACCATCCCGGCTGGCGTAACGGTTGAGTTGCAGGGTAAAGAAGTGCAGGTAAAAGGGCCAAAGGGCGAACTGAGTGTAGCCATGCCGACAGGCTTTAGCTTGAAGCAAGCCGAGTCTCAGCTTTCGGTCGTGCAAGAAACAGAAAACCGAGAAACAAATGCCCGCTACGGTCTTTTGCGCACACTCATTGCCAACGCGGTTACCGGTGTGCACACTGGTTTTGAGAAAAAACTGGAAATGAACGGCGTAGGTTTTAGGGTTGAAAAAAAGGGGGAGGGTCTGGTCTTCTCGCTTGGGTTCTCACACAAGGTCGACTTCGTACCTCAAGCTGGGATTACGTTAGCAGTAGATGGGAATATCATCACAGTTTCTGGCATAGATAAGCAGCTGGTTGGTCAAGCAGCTGCCCAAATTCGCCAACTTAAGAAGCCTGAACCATATAAGGGCAAGGGTATTCGCTATATTGACGAGCACATCAGGCGTAAGGCCGGTAAAGCAGCGGCAAAGGGAGTTTAAGCTATGAGTACAAAAGAACTGAAAGCCAAGCAAGTGAATACCACGCGTCGAGCACTGCGTACTCGTACTCGTTTGCATGGTACAGCCGAGAAACCTCGTCTTTCGGTACAGATTTCCTTACATCATGTTGCAGCTCAACTCATTAATGATGATGAGCATCGCACGATTGTTGGAGTTTCAACTGTAGGACAAAAGATCAAAGCTAAGACAATGACCGAAAAAGCTACGTGGGTTGGTGAGGAAATTGCCACTCAAGCAAAAGTAGCTGGTGTCATTCAAGTAATTTTTGACCGTGGTGCCAAACAGTACCATGGGCGGGTTGCAGCTCTCGCTAATGCTGCTCGTGAGAAAGGACTCAAGATATGAAACCACAAGCTGTAATAACTGAAAATCAGGGCCCAGAACTTACAGAGCGTATGATCTCGCTTGATCGCGTTGCTCGTGTTGTGAAGGGCGGACGACGCTTTCGTTTTCGCGCGGTGGTGGTTGTTGGCGATGGTCAGGGTCAGGTTGGTGTTGGCGTTGGTAAAGGGCGCGATGTTGCCAGTGCGATTCAAAAAGCTACCTCGGTTGCTCGTAAAAATATGATCACCATAAAACTCAGTGGCACCACAATTGCTCACGAAGTTATGATTAAGCAGGGCGGAGCTCGGGTATTTATGAAGCCAGCTCCTGAAGGTACTGGAGTAATCGCGGGTGGTGCAGTGCGCTCAGTGCTCGAAGTAGCGGGTGTGCGCGATGTCTTGACGAAGTCGCTTGGCAGTACCAACAAGATCAACAATGCCTATGCGACGATAACCGGACTGTCGATGCTAAAGACTGATGAAGTGCCGACGGCTAATAAGAAGAAGCAGGAGACAAAGGCATGAAATTTCATGAATTAGAAGTTGTTGCTAAAACTGCGCGCAAACGTGTCGGCCGTGGGATTTCGGCCGGTGGCGGTAAGACAGCTGGCCGTGGTACAAAGGGGCAAAAAGCTCGAACCGGTAAGAAAATCAAGCCAGGCTTTGAGGGTGGTCAGACAAAGCTGGCGATGCGTTTGCCGAAAGCACGCGGGTTCAAGCACGCGCGCAAAGTGAGCTATGTAGAAATAACGCTTTACCAGCTGGCTAATCTAAGCCAAGAAAAGATTACCAATGTTGTTTTAAAGCAAGCCGGTCTAATTACTACCGAAGCGCAGTCGGTAAAAGTTTTAGGCACTGGTGAAATTACCAAGAAGCTTACCGTAGAGCTGCAAGCTGCAACTGCACCAGCAATTACAGCTATAGAAAAGGCTGGAGGGACATTTAAGCTAACAGCCGTAGCGCGGCCTAAGCAAGCTAAGAAAAAAGAAAAATCCCAGAGCTAGAGTAGTGGGCTTGTGTAATATCGGCACCAGCCTCTCTTGCTAGGGTAAGATACGGTATACTAGAGGGTATGAAAAAAGATACACTAAAGTTTTTCTGGAAGAATAAGGAGTTACGTGGCCGCCTCCTAGTTGTGCTTGGCATATTGGTGGTATACAGTCTTTTGACTCACGTGCCCGCTCCGGTGCCAGACGTGGAGCGCCTCCAGACATTTCTACTCTCTGTCTTTAATCAGACACCAATTCTGGGCTTTGCGAATTTGTTTACTGGTGGGGCTCTTGCGAATTTCTCAATTATAGCGATGGGGATTGGTCCTTATATTACGGCTTCGATTATCGTGCAGCTGATGCAGCAAGTGATTCCTAGCTGGGAGGCACTCTCTAAAGAAGGGGAACGGGGACGGGCTAAGCTGAATCAATATATGCGTGTGCTGACTGTGCCGCTGGCGGTTATTCAGTCGTTTACTGTTATTACGCTAGTACGTCAGCTTTCAAACCAGAGTGCGGGTACAGATTTGATCGGCAGCCCAAGCATTGGTCAGTGGGCTTTAATGATCCTTTCCTTAACGGCCGGCAGTATGTTTCTTATGTGGTTGGGTGAGTTGATAACCGAACGGGGCTTTGGTAACGGAATCTCGATGATTATTGCAGCCGGTATTATCGCTTCATTACCAGGTATGGTCACCCAGCAGGCAGCTCTCGTACAGGGGGATAGCTCGCAGCTCATAAAAGTGATGATACTTGGGGTGATGTTCCTCGTTACCACCTTTGGTGTTGTGATGGTGAATGAGGCCCAGCGTAATATTCCAATTTCTTACGCCAGGCGCAGCGCTGCCATTGGCAAATATGGCAGTGTGGACACGCACTTACCACTCCGCCTCATAACGGCCGGAGTTATTCCAGTAATTTTCGCACTTACATTTCTTTCAATCCCGACCTTTTTAGGTCAACTCTTACAGAATGCCAGCACAGCCTGGGTGGCAAGCTTAGCTCAGAAACTAAGCCAATGGTTTGCTTCAACCAGTACAATTTACCTGGTCTCGTACTTTCTGTTAATTTTTATCTTTACTTATGTATACACCTCAATTATCTTTAAGCCGAAGGATATTGCTGAAAATCTCCAGAAACAGGGAGGGTTTATTCCCGGAATCCGCCCAGGTAATGAGACCTCGAAATATCTCAAGGGGGTAATTAGCCGGCTCAACCTGGTGGGCGCAACAGCTCTTGGTGTAATTGCGATTCTTCCCTTGGTTGTGGAGCGGTATCTGAATATGAGTCAGGCCGTGGCCATCGGTGGAACCAGTTTATTTATCTTGGTTTCGGTGGCTATTGAGACTAAAAGACAGGTAGAAAGTCGCGTAACTATGGCAACGTATGAAAAATACTAGCTTTTCTCCCGCAACCCTTTACATTCGTAAAGAAATCAGGTAAACTAACGAATTGTAGACCTAGGATATATGACAAGTACAAAGGAAGTAATCGAAGTTGAAGGGACTGTTCTCGAAGCGCTCCCAAATGTGACCTTTAAGGTCGAGCTCGAGAACGGTCATGTTGTTCTTGCTCATGTATCGGGTAAGATGCGGATGCATTATATAAAAATTCTTCCTGGAGATAAGGTAACGTTAGAAATGACGCCCTACGATCTCAATAAGGGAAGAATTACGTATCGGCATAAGTAAGCTAAAAGGTTTAAGGAAAGAACAGATACCCGTGAAAGTACGTGCAGGAGTAAAACCGATGTGTGCAAAGTGTAAGGTAGTACGTCGTAAGGGCGTGGTGCGAGTTATCTGTGAGAATCCTAAACATAAGCAGCGACAAGGATAACTATGGCACGTATTGCAGGCACCAACATCCCCAATGAAAAACGCATAGAGATTGCTTTGACATACGTTCAGGGCATTGGTCTCACTTCGAGCCATAAAATCCTTGAAAAGACTAAGATTAACCCAGACACTCGGGTAAAAGATCTGACAGAAGCAGAGCTTACTGCATTACGTAGTGAGATTGATGCTAGCTATGAAGTAGAGGCTGATCTGGCGCGTAAGGTAATGCTCAATATCAAGCGTCT
>CAZHOZ010000047.1:0-7040 GCA_964533895.1 uncultured Candidatus Saccharibacteria bacterium
CACGACGCAAAATCCGCACCGCAATAGCATGAAACGTCCCCAAAAAAGGCATATAGCTTTTATCGTCGCTATCACGACCCAAAAGACTATTGAGCCTGTGTCGCATTTCTGTAGCCGCTTTATTAGTAAATGTTACCGCCAAAATATGAGATGGATGCACCTTCTTTTCTTCCACCAAATAGGCAATGCGATGGGTCAGGGTTTTTGTTTTGCCAGACCCAGCTCCGGCTAGCATTAGTACCGGCCCATCCACCGTCAGCACTCCATCACGTTGGGCGTCATTTAAATCTTGCAAGAGAGCATGCATACGCTCCATTCTACCTGAAGAAAGCATAAGCCGAAAGTCTTACGAAAACTCTTATGCTTCCGGTGTTTTAACCCAACAAAAAACTGTATACTAAAAATAAATATGGATTCGAATACCCCCAATGACAGTATGCCGATACCAACCGGTGAGAAAGAATTTGCCAAAGCCGGCAATCAGCCTGAACTTTCCCCTGGTGAGCAACAAAAACGTAAAATTATTAAGATTGCAATTATTGCTACGGTCGGCGTTCTTATTCTTACAATCGTGCCCATTATTATTCTCACCATCGCCAAAAATACTAAAAAAGAAACCACCGAGAATGAGCTAATCATCACCCCCAAGCCTTCGGTAGACCCAAAAGCTACTTCAGACCTTGGACCAGAACGAGTTTTTGTGCGCAATGCCGCCAGCTTCAATGTTTCGTACGATCTCACTATTACCGTACCCACTGCCTGGGATGCCGCCTTCACTAATGCTACCAGCAAAGCCTATCCCTGGGAAAATAGCACACTCACTCAGGCACTTACATCAAAATTCTCTCCGCTCTCCAGCTCCAATACCAACATTGTTTCTGGTAACTACATTGCAATCATTGACATCACCGAGTGGCTTAAAACAGACAAAAACGTTATACCGATGACTACTGCTCAAAAACAAAAATGGTTTAACGACCTCACCACAGTCACGCCACAAAATGTTACCGCCCTTTCACCTGCCATCCCGAACCCACGAGTCAGTTCGGAAGCTGGCGGTCGTCAACATCTCACACCAGTTTCGGTTTCCGAAAACCGTATGCGTGGAATAAGCTATATCACCAACCGCACCACCTCTGCTTACACGCCAGAGATTATCACTATGCTCGCCGGTACGTACGAAGGTAAGCAGCTCGTTATCTATAGCCAACACAATGTGCGCGACACTGCCTGGGCTACAATTAATGAACTCAGAGAACGCAGCGATCAAGAAACCACTGCTCAAATTAATGCCACTACCTCAGACTTTCAACGCGGGCTTCTAGGTGCCGACACCATTGCCATTCATGACGAGTATTTGAAAGCCATAAATACCATCTCACTCAAACTCGCCGAATAGCTACTTGGTGCGAGTTTTTACAATGTGCTCGCAAGCTCCGGCAGCATCAGTCCAACCGTCGAAGTGCACGTCTACACCCTTCCAATCATTCTTCCAGTCTTTGTAGTGTGTATAAAAATGCTCAATATACTTTTTGAAGTCGGCACCAAGTTGATCAACTTCTGTGATATGATTTTTTGTTGAATCTTTAGCGGCTACACAAATCAGCTTCTCATCACCTTCACCATCATCAACCATGCGCACCATGCCAATGGCTCGGCAGGGCACCACAACACCTGGATACAGCGGCTCATCAATCAACACTAGCGCGTCGAGTGGATCGCCATCATCACACAGTGTATCCGGCACATAACCATAATCATATGGATAGCTAAAGGCAACGTTATTCACCCGATCCAAAAATACCGCACCTGTATCCTTATCGACTTCGTACTTATTTTTGAGTTGACCACGTGGAATTTCAACTACAACATTTACTACTTCTGGTGCTTTTTTACCAATTCCAACATTCTTTAAAGACATATTTTCTCCAGATAATTACTGTATCAAGAGTAATAAATTACGGCTCTAAATTCAAGGTAGCAAACCCCAGCAATAATTAAACACAATAATCGCTATAAGTATTGTCAGCCAACGCCATCGCAAGCGGTGCTTCCAAATAATGACGGTAGCAACCAGATAGAGACCGGTTGCGACAATAAGTAGCATTACAGCAGAATCTCCGGCCCGAAAGAATGCCGCCAACAAAGTATTGATTACAAATATACATCCAAGCACCACACAAAATATCGAGGTTACGATGCTCAACCACGTCTTGTACACACTACTTACTCAGCCTTCTCAATAATCGTCGCAAAGCTCTTATAGTTGGTGCTTGCTCCCCCTACTAAAAGACCCTGACAATCGAGCAGCTTCAAATAACTTGTGGCGTTTGCAGCGCTTACGCTACCACCATACAGTAGCGGCACAGCCTTAGCGAGTGCGGAACCATACACAACCGCAAGACTTTTACGAATATACTCAAACAACTCACGCGCATCATCGGGCTTGGCATTTTCGCCACTGCCTATCGACCACACCGGCTCATAGGCAATTATTACATCGCCCATCTCTTCTGGAGTCAAGAGTGAAAGTCCGGTTTCAAGTTGATCAGCCACCACTTGTTTGGCGTGCCCTGATGCTCGTTCGTGACGAGTCTCACCCACACACAAAATCGGTGTCAATCCATGGCGGCGGGCAGCCGCGACTTTTTGTGCAATTAGACCATCGCGCTCTTTAAATGTATGTCGACGCTCAGAATGTCCACAGAGCACAAACTGTACCAAATCCGCCACCATCGCCACACTAATTTCACCTGTAAAAGCGCCTTCATCCATCGGATAAGCATTTTGTACACCAAGCGAAAACTTATCATGCTCCGAAAGTTCCTGACGCACAGTCGTAAGATCAACCGATGGTGGACAAAGCACCACCTGCACATCTGCTGGCACGCGCCCAACTTCTTTTTTTAGGCGATTAACCAATAGACTAGCTTCCGATGGGGAGCAGTACATTTTCCAATTACCAACGATGTAGGTCTTTTTTGCCATAATTCTTATGCTCTATTGTAGCATTTTGTGTGTCCTAAAAAAGCACAATCGCCAAGAGACGTGTTACCGCATACTGCCCAAAGAGGATAAGTGCTGTATACACCACTAGAAACCTCCAACGTACACCCTGCCGATACGCCAGCCGCATTGCATACAAACCAAGCGCCAAAAGACTTAACACCAGCACCAACTGCAAAGCGACATAGATTTTACCATTTGGCTCACACCAGAGAGGCAATATGTAAGCCTGCTCATAACCACAGTTTGCCAAAAGTTCCAACACAAATGACCAAGCCAACCAGAACTCGATCAGAAGAAACGGCGTAAAGAACACCGCCTGCCACCAGCGCGTGTATTTGGGTAGTCGCTTAGGTGGAGGTGGCACATTGGCCACGTACTGACCACTTGTTCCCGACTTACGAACCTGTCGTGGTTTCCTGCCAGTACCATGCCTTGCTGTGCGCTTTGTTGCCATCTCTAAGCCACCAGTAACCTTACCGTATCGGTCTTGCCAGCCACCCCAACATGCGTACCAAACGCCGACACTACCACATCGCCGTACTCTAGTGCTCCACGCCGGCGAAACTCAGCAATTACTTCTGCATGAATAAGCCGACCTTTGGGTACCAAAAAAGATTTACCACCCCACACGATTGCAATCTGATTGCACACCTGCTCATCCGGGCTGGCCATAATAATTGCCGCATTTGGCCTGAGTGAAGAAATCGACAACGCCGTCGAGCCAGTCAGAGTTTCGGCTAAAATCAACTTAGCGCCAACATGATTTGCCAGCGTAATCGCGGCTAGACTCACCGCATCTTGCGCGCTATGTGCAGCCGTTAGCTTATGCGCCGTACCGAGTTGGTGCGTTTCCGCCAAAAATGCTTCTGTCGACAAAATAATCCGCTTCATCATTTGTACGGTCTCCACAGGAAATGCGCCTGTGGCCGTCTCGCCCGAAAGCATGACCGCATCCACCCCTAAAGAAACTGCCGTCGCCACATCATTGACTTCAGCACGTGTCGGCTGCAAATTTGTCGTCATCGATTCTAGCATTTGTGTCGCCATGATCACGGGGCGCTTCTTCTCTCGGCAAATATGGATTATCTTACGCCCTACTATTGGTACCAACTCCGGACTGGTCTCGATCGCAAGATCCCCACGAGCAATCATAACCGCATCTGAAGCCTCAATTATCTCATGCAAATTCTCTACGGCCGGAGCAGTTTCGATTTTTGAGATGATTCGGACATCGCGTTTTGACTTTTTTATGATTGCCCGCAGACGCTCAACATCCTCTGCGGTATGAATAAACGACAAAGCGATATAGTCGATATCTTGCTTGAGACCAAACTTCACATCATCTAAATCTTTTTTAGTCAGTTTCGAGCCTTCAATTAATGTATCGGGCAGATTAATACCATGCTGTGAGCCAAACTTCCCACCATTAAGGACGCGCGCCTTCACAACACCAGCCTTCACCGAAACAATCTCGGCAGTCACCTGGCCATCACGCAGCAGCAGACGTTCGCCTTTTTTTACCTCATCTGTAAAGTCATACTGAATCGGAATTTGGTCGGGCTTAGTTTTTCCTTCTAGCGCAAACTCTAGAGTGTCACCGGCCACCACCGATAACATCTCAGCGACTGTGCCTACGCGAATTTTCGGCCCCTGCAAATCTTGAATTATAGCAACCGAGCGCTTAAGCTTGTGGGCTGCGTCGCGAACTTTTTTCATCACACCAGCATGCCAGCTATGACGATTATGTGAGAAATTTAAACGCACTCCATTGACGCCAGATTTCAGTAAAGATTCAATTTTTTCCTCACTGGCTGGACCTATCGTAGCGATAATCTTGGTTTTTTTATATTGACTGGCATCAATTCTGCTCATGCTTATATTGTACAGGATTGCAGGCAATATTCCCCACTCTCGGCTCAAAAGGGAGAATGGGTCTTTTTTATGCTTTCGGAAGTTTTACCAAGAAAGTTGAACCTACGCCCAGCTCGCTGTGCGCCTCAATCACGCCCCCGTGCGCGTCAGCAATTTGCTTAGCAATCGAGAGTCCAATGCCAAAACCTTCCACTTTTTGCTTCGTACGACTTGCATCAGCCCGATAGAACCGCTCAAAAATATGTTCCAGCTGGCTGGCCTTTATGCCTTCACCCTCATCAGCCACCATCAGTACTGCGTTCTTCTCTGTAGCATACGATTTTAGCCACACCCTCTTACCGGATTGGCTATACTTAATTGCGTTATCGAGCAGAATAACCACAAGCTCCTCCAGGTTCTCCTTATCTCCGCGACAAAATGTTTTCGAAAGCTCCTGCTCTATCATTATCCGCTTGGTCTGAGCAGGCTTTTCTACACGCTCTAAGGCCTGGCGCGCAACCGCTGCCACATCGAGTTTTACCGGCTTTTCGATAACACCTCTGTTGCGCGCTAAACGCAGCAAACCATCAACCAAACTGCGCACCCGTGTTATCTCTTCTAGGTTACTAACAAGCACCTCACGAGCATCTGAGATGGTGAGTTTTTTATCACGCAAAGCAACTTCGGTCTCGGTCTGCATAACAGCCAAAGGCGTGCGTAGCTCATGTGAGGCGTCGGCCGTGAAGCGAGTTTGGGCCTCCAGCGCTTCCTCGATTGGACGAATCGTACGCCGAGCAAAGAAGTAGCTCATCCCACCACCAGCCACGAGAATAATGAGGTTAAACACAAAAAGATTGGCCCGAATATTGGTCTCGCCCTGGCGCAGTCGCTCCATACGAAACACATCGTAGCTCTCCTCACTATTAAAATACATCATCGGTCCGCTCACTGTTGGCCGCCGCAACCCTCGCTCCAGCTCTGAGAGAGAAACGCGATACACAAACACACTAAACGTTAAACTAAGCAGCATAATAAAGCCCAAATACCAAGCCGTCAGCCTCAGGGCTGGTGTCCAGATGAATGTGGCTTTTTCTGCCGGCTTGGTCACGCGTGCTCTGTTCCTACCGAATAACCAAAGCCGCGGGCCGTACGAATCAGATTTGGTCCCGAAAAAGGTTTATCGATTTTACGCCGAAGATAACCGATAAACACCTCCACGTTATTCGGCAGAACATCAGCATCGTACTCCCATACGTGGTCAATAATCTTTTCTTTAGAAAGCACCTGACCTTCATTCCGCATCAAATACTCGAGAAGGGCAAATTCCTTCGCTGAGAGCTTAATAGTGCGCCCGTCTCGCTTAGCCGTAAATGCAGTCGGATTTAACTCCAGGTCGGCAACCTTTAAAATAACGTCTGTGGCTTGAGTTGGGCGGCGCAAGAGAGCGTGGAGACGCGCAAGCAGTTCTTCAAACGCAAACGGCTTCACAAGATAATCATCGGCCCCGGCATTCAGACCAGCTACTCTGTCGCGCACTTGGTCTTTAGCTGTTAGCATCAAAATCGGCGTTGTGTCGCCGGCCTCGCGCAACCTGCGACACACTTCCATGCCGTCCATTTCAGGCAACATGCGATCCAAGATAATCACATCGTACCCATCAGCCTCTGCTGCTGCCAAGCCAGCCGCCCCATCAAATACAATTTCTACCGAAAAACGTTCTTGCTCCAAGCCTCGTTGCAGAGCTCTGGCAATCTTCTCCTCATCTTCGATAACTAAAATTTTCATACACCCATATTCTACTCTAAATCTGAGAAATAACTTAAAAAAACTGACCCCACTAATGGGGTCAGCCTGGTACGATAAAACGTAAATCTTAGTAGTCTAATTTTCAGCTGGTGCATCTGGTGGAGGACCATCACCATGCATGCCACCTGGACCATGACCGCGACCTCCAAACATAATGTACTGAGTTGGAATATTATTCTCCTCAGCCCACTTCTGCAACGCTTCACGTTCGATCTTCATAGCAGCTCGACGCTCTTCCTCAGTTTTATTATTCATTTCTTCACGCTTCGGCTCACGATTCGACTCAATCTCCTTCATCTTAGAGACAATCATATCTTTTTGCTCCGAGGTCAGTCTTCCAGCATCCACGGCATCCTGCAATCGCTCCTCAGATT
>CAZHOZ010000048.1:0-6929 GCA_964533895.1 uncultured Candidatus Saccharibacteria bacterium
TACCGATTCTGGCACAAACTGGACCGAGCAAACTGCTTCTGGTAGTCGATCCTGGTATTCTGTGGCCTCCTCAGCTGACGGTACTAAGTTAGCTGCGGTTGATGCCAGCGGCTATATTTACACATCTACCGATTCTGGCACAAACTGGACCGAGCAAACTGCTTCTGGTAGTCGATCCTGGACATCTATAACATCTTCAGCTGATGGCACCAAACTAGCTGCGGTAGTAGATGGTGGCTACATCTACATATCTACCGATTCTGGTACGAGCTGGACCGAGCAAACTGCTTCTGGTAGTTGGCGATGGGCTTCTGTAGTTTTCTCTGCCGACGGTGATAATCTAGCTGCCGTTGCCTACTTTGGCTCCATTCACCTCGGTACACTTGAAGGTGAAAGTCAGGGCGGTGGTAATGATGACAGCGGTGGCGGTAGCAACAGTGATAGTAGTAATAACAACCCCACCTACAACCTACTAGCAAGTACGGGAGATAATCAAATGCTATATGTACTCCTGGCCGGCTTAACAATACTACTAGGATTATGTGGGGTAGTCGTTGGATCGGATTTTCGTAAGCACCTCAAATAGACTATATCAGTAAGACATTCCTCTAACGATGCATGAATGTAGAATTTATAATTATTTATGAAGGTAAAGATAACCCGATGTTATTTGCAAAAAATATTATTTACTATTGACTCTTGTGCTCAAGTATATTGAATAGCAGCGTTTTAAGTAAGAAGTTTTTGGGTCAACGACCATATCTAAGAATACACCGCCATTCTTCTCGATAATTTTTCGTGAGGCTATATTGTTTTCATCGCAGGTTATTATAAGGTCCTTATAGCCCATAGCACGTGCCTCTATTAGGCTCAATTTTAATATTTTTGCACCATACCCCCTAGATCGCATTGAGGGACGAACTACATAGCCAAGATGCTCGCCAATATTTTTCAGATACTCATTTTCTAAGTCGTGCCGTAAACCGATTCGGCCGATATATTTTCCATCTTCAATTAACCACTATTCGGTTGATGCTACGAAGTCAAGATGACATCTTTTACCTACGCGATTCTGCAAGAGTCTATCAACGTAGTCGACAAACATCTCGTGTGTATCATTTTTTGCTTCTTCCGTGTTGCTACGGTCTGTCTGGCAGCGCTCTGTTGCTGCTTCTAGAAAGCTTCTTTCATGCTTTAAGCTTGGTAGTACAAGCAGCATAACTAATTCCTCTGTTGATACGGGTATTTTTTGTCTAGCTGCTCGGCTAACCACGGACCGATATCGTCACGCATGGCTACAAAATCAGCTTCGTCTTTAGCTGAAAACAAGGCTTGCTCTAACGCCCGTCGCATGGCCGGTTCTTTGGCTGGATAATATTTAGCAAAAATTGCGTAGCAAGGATACAGATCTCTGCTGTATGCTTGCTCACGCTCCATTACAAGCTCCATGCCAGCTCGAAGAATCTGTTTGCCGGTCCATTTCGTTTTGTGTTTGAGAGTGATATTTGGATCCGTAAAATAGTCGGGGCGAATCCTATCTTCAAATTTCCAGCGCACAACTAAGGCATCCCTACCCGGCTTTACCTTGGGAATCTGCGGGGTAACATCTTCACCAGCCACACAAGCAGACATTATCTTCAACAAGAAAGCCCTCACCTTATTTTCACCACTTAAAACAGAATCGACGGATGCTTGCCCGAAATCTATTCCTCCCAGAAAAGAGTACTTTTCCATGAGCTCACGACGTAGCTCCGGTCGCCATGCCCAGTCTACTTCTTGCGGATTGCCATGCAACAAAACAAGGCCATCAATGTCCGACACCCCCTCAACAGCCGTACCGCGCACTAACGAACCGCGAATATAGAGGCTGTGCAGATTATCACCTAGCTCGTGCTGAAATCGTTCACTTAACTCAGCTACCGGCGCATCCCAGGGAGGCGTAATGTTATCTAAAGAAGATTTGCTAATCAAGTAGCCCTCACTATCAGTGCGCAGAACAACACCAATCTTCTTAATACGATCATCCATCATGGCGCTTTTGGCTTTGTAATGTTTGGTTCACGGTCATAGGTTGGGATGACGTACTTGCCTGGCTTAGCCTGTGAAAGTTTATGCACTCCCTCCGACAACCATTTATCGCCTTCGCTAGCCACCACAGGCAAGTTGTGCGAATACGCGATGGCGTTTGCAACAGTTGCACCGATACGCAAGCCTGTAAATGAGCCGCTTCCGGAAAATACCACTATACCAGATAGTTTTTTGACTGTCGTGCCATTTTTTTCCAAAAAAACCTGTATTGACCGGACTAACGTTGCTGCGAGCTGACGGTGAGCCTCCCATTCATATCTCGCCACCTCTTTACCACCTGCCAACAAAACGAGTTCGGCTAGCGGCTTGTCGGTACGCATTGCTAAAATCATGCTGCACCTTCCAATACTTGCTTCGCAGTCATGAGTCGTTTTTGAGCCGACCCACCTGTGCCATAAATTTCGTAGCGCCTAGTATTTTCATCAATAAAATGGACTTCCACTACCAACCTATCAGGAATGAGGTGTTCACGAAAATGATCCGCCCATTCAACACAAATAATCGCATCTCCGCCCGCAATAACTTCTCGCATTTCCTCCAATAGAATCCCATCCTCTCCCAATCGATACAAATCATAATGCTCGAGTACCCCGCCGTCTGGAATCTTATACGAGCGCTGAATATTATACGTTGGACTCGTCACTGTCTGTTCAATACCAAGTCCAGCTGCGATGCCCTTTATAAGCGTGGTTTTGCCACCACCCAGATCGCCAACAAACTCCAGTACATCACCGAGCTTTAAGATCGACCCAAGTTTACGACCGAGTGCTAAGCTTTGCTCGTAACTTTGTGATGAAAGATGTAATTTCTGGTCTATACTCATATACTCCATATCCTACCGCGATAAGACCTAATCCCGCTACTAACCACGTCCAAGGCACCGTTTCAGCCTGAGTATCCACTAAATCTGCTCCTGTATTTGCTCCAGCAGCACTAGCGGTTTTCGCAAGCTTTGGAGTCTTGGCTTTTGCAGACTTAGTTTTTTTCTTAGTGGCTGCTTTGGCTGTGGCCTTCTTGGCTTTTGTTTTTGCGCCAGCCACACTAACGGCTTCAACTGAGGCAAGTGCACTATTTACAGCATTCGGCGTCGGCATTGCCAACCACCCCCATCCATTGGCACTGGTACCAAACGTCAAGCCCTCCTTCGCCGCTCCATAGCTTGGTGTTGCCATCACCACTTCACCGGCCGAATTTATAAGCGAGATAACATCACCAGAGTTATTCAGTGATAGTTTGGTTTGCGATGACATAAGGGCAAGGTATTGTCCGCTCACCAGCGTCACCCCGTCTAGTTTCGCTGTATGTCCAGCATCATCTTGCAGCTTCCAGCCAATCAAGCTGGCTGTTTCAGATCCGGCATTAAAGAGTTCAATAAACTCATCTGAACTGTCAGTCGCCGGGCTTGTCGGATCTGGGAATATTTCTGTTATTTCTATCTGCGCATCAGCATTTGACTGCAAGGTAGAGGCTTGCAATTCTGGAGTAGGCTCACCCGAGTTTATCACAGTAGCCGATGCATCTATATTTGTGATCTCAAAATCAGCACTGTTACTCTCCGTATCAATGACAACCCCAGCATCATCCAGTTTGCGAGATAATGCATTCCCAGCAGTCGGCGCTGTGGCAGCAACTGCCTCTGGAGAATCGCCAGCACCCCAGGCTAGCGCATCTAATACTGCACCACTAGCACTCACAAGACGCACATTTCCACCACCTTGGGCGAAACCACTTCCCATTTCAGCATCGCGTTCGCGCTTGGTAGCGAAAACATAATCTTCACCCGCGGCCAGAGTAATACCACTCCCAACCTTCGCCTTTTCATACCAACTTTTACCGGTCGCTGCCTTGTATTCAAGCGTATATCCACTTATTTCAACACTGTCTGAGCCATAGTTGGCGACTGTGACAAATTCATCTGTAGCATCGCTCATCGAACCAAAATATGCCTGCCGTATAGCCACCCGTGAGGTACTCTTAGCAATCTCTTCTGCCGCACAGACCCCTTGAGCTAATGGCACCAAAGCTAGTATCGCCGCAATCAACCCTGCAATTACCCGTTTCATGATTCCCCCTTATTTCAACTGCTCCTCACCATACACCCGACGAAAACCGAAAGTAAAGCGTATGCGTAATACTTTCTTACAAAAAAGCCTCACCTCAGCTAATTGAACACACCTTGCTTATGCTAAAATAGATGGTGAATATGCGCATTTCTACTGAAACACTCAAACAACTCCTCGCCTCGAGCGGCAAAGTAACGCCGGAGGTATTAAAGCAAGCCGAAACTACAGCCACACAAACTGGTCAGCCGCTGGAGCAGATTGTGATCCACCGCCACATTATTGGTGAGCGTGAGCTCGTGGCGCTGTATGCCAAAAGCCTAAACCTTCCCTACATCGATCTCACGAACGTAAAAATTTCGCGTGAAGTACTCTCGCGTATTCCAGAACGTATCGCCAAAAAATACCAGGTAGTGCTCTTTGGCCAACACACTAAAACTGGCACATGGCAGCTAGCCATGTCTGATCCCGAGGACGTGCAGGCCGTCGACGTTATTGAAAAGCAGTTGGGTAGAAGCCTACAGGTGTATGTAGCAACCCAAAGCGATGTACTCACCGTACTCGACCAGTATCGTACCGGGCTGGATAATGAAATCAATAAGGCGATTCGTGAAAGTGCCGCCACTGGTGAAACCGCTGCAAAGCAAGAAACTGTGAGTGCTGAAGATATATCTGAAGATGCACCGATTGCCAAGACAGTAAATATTATTTTGGAATACGCCGTGAAGAGTGGTGCCTCAGACGTACATATCGAACCGCGCGAAGCAATTGTACAGATTCGCTACCGTATCGACGGTATTTTGCGCGAGTCGATGACCCTACCACGCCAAATTTTGCCAGCCGTCGTTAGTCGCATTAAAATCCTTGCTAATCTTAAGATTGACGAGCACCGTGTCCCTCAAGACGGTCGCTTTAAAGCTACTATTGGCTCGAAAACCGTTGCCGTTCGCGTTGCAACTCTCCCTGTGATGGAGGGCGAGAAGGTCGTCATGCGTATCTTAAATGAATCCACCAAAGCTGCTACTTTGGAAGAATTAGGGTTTTCCGGACAAGCACTAGCCTCAATTAAGGACGGCATGAAGCAACCAGATGGGATGATTTTGGTTACTGGGCCAACCGGTGCCGGTAAGTCCACCACACTTTATAGCATCCTAACCATTATGAACACTCCGAGTGTCAATATCTCGACCGTAGAAGACCCGGTGGAATACCGCATTCCCGGTGTCAATCAAACTCAAGTCAACACTCAAGCCGGGATGACATTTGCCAATGGACTGCGGGCACTGCTGCGCCAAGACCCTAATGTCATTATGGTGGGAGAAATTCGCGATACCGAAACAGCCAACTTGGCTGTGCAAGCCGCCCTCACTGGACACACTGTACTCTCAACCCTCCACACCAATAATGCGGCCACAACGCTACCTCGCCTTTTAGACATGGATGTTGAACCATTCCTGATTGCAACCACGGTCAATACGGTTATTGCCCAGCGCTTGGTGCGCAAGCTTTGCCTGAAATGCAAGACCCCATACACACCAAGTGGGTCACTACTTGATGAAATTGAGTCAACATTTGATCTTAGTCGTACGTTATCTCGTCTAAACACAAGCAGTACCCCCGCACCAGCACCGCAGCCAACACCTACCCCCATCCCGCCCAAGCCAACCGCACCTAAACCGATTGCCAATTCTGCCCCGCCAGCACACAAGGATCCATCGCGCAAAGTTATTCCCGTTCCGGAGAACTTAGATCTCGAGCGTCGCAGCATTCTCGACCGCATCGCCCAAGACCCCAATATTATCGATCGACCGTCAGGCGATGGTGACGACAGCTCCATTGGACTTCCAGCAGATGAAACAACCCTCTCACCCGCACCACAACCCCAGCCCAGCGGTGAAACAAAAATCCAACAAATTGCCCCTAAATCTGAGGAAAAACCAGCTCAAGAACCTGACTCGTTCGACGAAATGCCGCCCGCCGCCACACCAAACAAAAGTGCCGATACCCTCGTACTCTATCGAGCAGTTGGCTGCAAGCAATGTTCCAACAGCGGCTTTGCCGGACGCATGGGCATCTACGAAGTCCTCGATGTTTCTACCGAAATTGGCAGCCTCATTACCGCAAAAGCAACCGCTAACGAAATTCAAAAAACAGCTATTGCAAAAGGTATGACAACCATGCAAGAAGATGGGCTCATGAAAGCCCTACAGGGTCTTACAACAATTGAAGAAGTCCTACGCGTGACCCGCGAATAGGAACCCCGCATGGAAACATATCTTTACCAAGCCCATTCGCATACTGGCCAAATTGTTAGCGGTTCACAACAAGCCAACTCGAAAAAGGAAGTTGTCGATGCGCTACTTGCTAAAGATATGACCCCGGTCTCAATTGAGGCGGTGAGCGACTCGAATGCGATAAGCAAACTAAAACAACTCATTCCGCATAGCCATGTCTCCTTAAAAGAACGGGTTATCTTTTCACGCCAGTTCGCGACTATGATTGGTGCCGGCATACCGATTGCGCGCTCACTCTCAATTCTAAAAACCCAGACTGTAAATAAAACTTTAGCGGCCGCCCTAGACACCATTGCGCACGATGTCGAATCTGGATCAACGCTCTCTGACAGCCTCGCCAAATACCCTAAAATATTCAGTCCAGTTTATATCTCCATGGTACACGCCGGTGAGATTGGTGGTATTCTTGATGACGTTTTAAATCGTCTGGCTGACCAGATCGAAAAGGATTCAGAGCTGGTTAGCAAAGTACGTGGAGCCATGGTCT
>CAZHOZ010000049.1:0-6875 GCA_964533895.1 uncultured Candidatus Saccharibacteria bacterium
TAGATCGACTAGTTGGCTACTCACTTTCGCCAGTACTCTGGAAGAAAGTCCGTTATGGACTCTCAGCTGGCCGCGTACAAAGCGTGGCGCTTAAATTTATCACTGATCGTGAAAAAGAAATCGAAGCATTTAAATCTGAAGAATACTGGAGTATAGAAGCAAAACTTGCCGCCAAGCATGGAGAGCTTTCAGCAAACCTCGTGAGTGTAGGAGATGAAAAAATTGCACTTACGAATAAAAATGACACTGATGAGCTTGTCAAAAACCTCAAAACCGACACCTATTCAGTGCTGAATGTAGAAAAAAAGCCCTTGCGCCGCACGCCACCAGCTCCATTTACAACTAGCACACTCCAGCAAGATGCCTATCGGCGCCTTAACTTTGGTGCCCGCCGTACCATGCGAGCAGCTCAATCACTCTACGAAGCTGGTCTTATCTCATATATGCGTACCGATTCTGTCACGCTCTCAGATCAAGCGCTTGCGGCAATCGCCGGATATATCAACTCATCGATTGGCGAAAGCTATGGTTTAGCCAAGCCGCGTATTCACAAAACAAAGTCGCGCGGCGCCCAAGAAGCCCACGAGGCCATTCGCCCCACCGATCCAACCCGTGAACCACACACCATATCTAAGCTGGAGGGCGACGAAGCCAAGCTGTATAACCTTATTTGGCAACGCACTCTGGCTTCCCAGATGGCTGTCGCCGAGTTTGAGCAAACCAAGATCAATATAGGTGCACAAAAAACTAACGCCCTACTGCGTGCCAGTGGGCGCGTACTGGTGTTTGATGGTTTTACTAAAGTTTATCCGCCCCAAAGCAAGGATGAAGCACCCCTCCTGCCAGATGTTACAGCCAAGGAAGCACTCAAACTAATCGATGTGGCTGGCGAACAACACTTCACCCAGCCGCCCGCTCGTTACAGTGAAGCCACGCTTGTAAAAAAACTTGAAGAAGCCGGTATTGGCCGACCAAGTACCTATGCACCAACTATTGCTACTATTATCTCGCGTGGCTACATCTTAAATGAAGAAAAAAGACTTGTCCCGCAACCTATCGGCATGATCGTATCCGATCTTTTGGCGAATAATTTTGATTTTGTGACAGAGCCAGAATTTACTGCCGAAATGGAAGATAAGCTAGACGAAGTAGCGGAAGGGAAGCAGGCCTGGAAACCGGTAATTCGTGATTACTACCAGACTATGAGAAAACTAATCGATGAAAAAGTAGATACCATTACCAAAGTCCCAATTCCGGTTATTGAAACTGATGAAAAATGTGAAAATTGTGGTAAAACCATGGTGATAAAATCTGGACGCTTTGGACAGTTTTTAGCTTGCTCAGGCTGGCCAGACTGTAAAAATACCAAACCACTTCTGAAAAAGACCGGCGTAGAATGTCCACAATGTCATGAAGGGGAGCTAGTGGAACGCAAAACCAAAAAAGGTCGCCGTTTTTGGGGCTGTGTACGTTATCCAGACTGTGATTATGCTACCTGGACCAAACCAAAAACCCCTGAATCTGAACAAATAACTGACTAATTACTGACACAAGCGCTTTGACTAATACCTAAAAAAATCCTGTAGTTTTATTGACCTATCTGATAAGCGATGATATAATATCTTCAACCATTAGGTACAGGTTTAAAGAGGGTGAGGAACATGTCTACTCAAGCTATGACAAAAGCTACTACTACTATTGATATTCGCCCTCTCGTCGAATCACTGATCGACGAGAGTTTGCGTGTGCTCAAAAAAGATCGTGATCGAGAAGTCGTTGCAAAGCGCCACGGCTTAAAAACTTACCAGCCACACACACTCGAGCAAATTGGCAGTGAACTCGGTATTACACGCGAGCGCGTCCGCCAAATCGAAAAGGCAGCGTTTCAAAAGATTCGCGAGCAGGGTGTAGCTGAGAACGATTTATATAACTCCATTCTAACTTCAATTGAAGAAACTGGGGGAATTATTCAACTAGAGCACCTGCTGAGTGCACTCGAATTAGATGCCAACGAGCGACCCAACGTTACATATCTGGTACGCATTATGCCAGACCTCGAGCTGGTTGAACTCAACGAAGAACTGGCGCCAGTCGTCACTTTAGCCGACCCATATAGTCGTCCAGCGGTGGTAAATCTCCACGCCCAACTGCGCGACACCACAAAGTCACACGGCAAACCGGTCAAGTTTGATAAGATCGTCGGTGCCATCGATGGCCCACACGCCCGCACGGCTCTCGAGGAGCTGGCGGCTGCTTCGAAGCTTATAACCGACCTAGACGGTCAATGGGGTTTGGCTGTATGGCCCGAGGTAAATCCACGTAGTATTCGTGATAAAACCTATCTCGTACTCAAAAAAGCTGGCCGACCAATGCACTTCACTGAGATTGCTGATAAGATCTCGAAGCTTGATGCCAACCCCAAGCAAGTAACAACCCAAGCCGTTCACAACGAACTCATCAAAGATACTCGCTTCGTGCTAATCGGTCGTGGTATTTACGCGCTGGCCGAGTGGGGCTACCAAGCCGGTACTGTCGCCGATATTATCGAACAGATTTTGCGCGAGGAAAGCCCACTCACGCGTGAAGAAATCATTAAGCGCGTGTTGGCTCGTCGACAAGTAAAAGTTGCCACCATCGCATTAAACCTTCAGGAAAAACCTCAGTTTGAGCGAGTCGGCAAAGGCCTCTACAAACTTCAAGACGGCTTTGTAGCCGAGCCACGTAAACGTCGCGGTCGTCCGCGCAATAACGCCACCTAAACGGGGCATACAAACTACACAAGCCAAAGAAAGAGCGCTCTCATTCTAAAAAAGTGCGGTACAATAGAACCTGATCCATGGAAGCAATATTTTCAATAATCGGCGCCGTTTTCTCAATAATCGGTATTGCGTTGTTTCAGTATTGGGGCTGGACACTGATTGCAGCATACCTAATTTGGCAAATTTGGCAGAATAAACGCAAGGTAGCCTACGTTGAAACTACTGAACACACGATGTTGCAAATTGTTGTACCAAAAAATAATGATAAAAAAGAACTCTCCGCCGAACAGCTATTTGCAAGCTTACATGGTATTTTGCGACCTAAAACCGAGATTGAACGTGAGGGATCAATCCAAGAGCATATCAGTTTCGAAATCGTTTCCGAGCAGAATGTTATTAATTTCTATGTATGGGTTCCAACACATCTCAAAGACTACGTGGAAAGCCAAATTTACGCTCAGTATCCAACCGTACAAATTCTTGGCGATGTCGAAGACTATGCAAAACGAGATATTGGAGACCAACTCAGTGTCATAAGCGAGATAACGACCACTAAAGATTTTATTTATCCAATAAAAACTTTCACAACCTTTGAAGTTGATCCCTTGGCGGGCATTACTACCGTGCTTGCTACACTCAACCCAAACGAACAACTCTGGATACAGTATATGATGCGCCCAGTTGACGATTCGTGGCACGCTCGTAGTCTCTCGTTTGTATCCGAGCTAAAAAATGGCAAACAGCAAAATATCTTTGATAATTGGCAGCAGCGACTATTTCTTTTACCGCTCGAGGCAATCTTGTATTTCATCCAAGCGCTTGTCAATCCGCCGCAGCCAAAAGACAAGAAAGATGAGCCAAAAAAAGAACTCTCGCCCGGTCAAACAACCGTTGCTTCAGCAATCGAGACCAAGGCAGAAAAAATTGGCTACGAGGTAAAAATCCGCGTGGCCTACGTAGGCGACTCGGCCGATCTGGCTAAACAACGCCTGCAAGCTCTGTATGGTGGATTCAAGCAATTTAATACCATTAATCTCAATGGGCTCAATGGTGGGGGATACGACACTACAGCTGAGGGGCTTCAGGAGTATCGGGCTCGCTATTTCGAGGGTGGTGGTTTTATTCTAAACGTGGAAGAGCTAGCCAGTCTCTACCACTTGCCACACACCAGCGTAGAAACACCAAATATCGCCTGGACCACAACCAAAGTGGGGGAGCCACCAACCAACCTGCCAACACTTGCCAACACCCCGCAAGAGGCCCTCTCACTGATTGGTACCACGACTTTCCGCCAAACTAACGTGAAATTCGGCATTAAGCGCGAAGATCGTAAGCGCCATCTCTATATCATCGGAAAGTCTGGTTCGGGTAAAAGCTTTGCCTTGCTACTTTTAACCCTTTCTGATATCTACCATAATCAGGGCTTTGCCATTGTTGATCCACACGGTGACTTTGCTCAAGATGCGCTCAAATATATCCCCGAGCATCGCCATCAGGACGTGGTGTACTTTAACCCATCAGATTTTGAGCACCCAATCGCTTTCAACCCAATGGAAAATGCCGACCCCAATATGCGCGCTTCAATTGCTTCGGAAATTATTGGCGTCTTGAAGAAAATGTTTGCCGAATCCTGGGGTCCACGCCTAGAACACATTTTGCGTTTTACACTACTAGCCCTCTTAGAGACTCCAGATGCCAACCTGATGGGTATCACCAGAATGCTCACAGATAAGAACTTTCGAAAAAAAGTTGTCGATCAGCTTACTGACGTAACAGTGAAATCATTCTGGATCAATGAGTTTGCCAGTTGGAATGACAAATTTGCCACCGAGGCTGTGGCACCAATTCTGAATAAGGTAGGAGCTTTTACCGCCAACCCTCTTATCCGCAACGTCATAGGCCAGAAGAAGTCCAGCTTTGATATTCGTCAGATTATGGACGAGGGCAAGATCCTAATTTGTGACCTCTCGCGTGGACGACTTGGAGAAGACAATGCCGCCACCCTCGGAGCACTTATTATTACTAAGATTCAGTTGGCTGCTATGAGCCGCGCAAATATTCCGCTTGACCAACGCCGACCGTTCTATCTCTACGTTGACGAATTTCAAAACTTCGCCACCGATTCGTTTGCGGTTATATTATCAGAGGCTCGTAAATATGGCCTCTACCTGACGGTCGCCAACCAATACGTCGCTCAGATGCAGCAGGAAGTGCGTGACGCCGTCTTTGGTAACGTTGGCTCGATGATTACTTTCAGAGTCGGAGCAGATGATGCAGCGGCTCTAGCACGCTATTTTGAGCCCATCTTTGAACCAAATGATCTCACTAATCTATCTCTCCAAAACGTTTATGTCACTATGTCCATCGAGGGGGAAACGAGTATCCCATTCTCTGCTAAAACCCTTCGCGTACCAGATTCCGAAGCTGATAATGCCCAAAAGATTATCGAGCTTTCGCGTCAACGCTTCAATAGCAGAAGGGAAGAAGCCGAAGAAGTCATTGCTGAGTGGAATAATATGTCTGAAAAAAATGAAGAAAAGTCGGGAAGACACGCCACCGATAATTTGCCAGCTCCAGGAAGCGCGCCGCAGGCGGCCCACGTACAAAACCGCCCTACTCCGGCAGTGGCAGGCGCTCAGCCTAAGAATTACTCAGAGCTCATGCGCCAAAATACTCGCAACAACAAACCAAATAACGACCGAAAATCATCCGGCTCAAACTCAGGTCGCAAACGTAAACGTCGCTAAATACTAAAAAGTATCCAAAACTAGCCAGACAAACCCATGCGCACGCTCGTCTGCAGCACAGAAAGGGATACCGTTAAGCACAGGCACTATGGTGGAGTCGACTACTTATATGTCTTTGTGTTTAAATATCAATGTCGCACAATGTATATTTTGCGTCGTTCATCTTGTATGTTTGTATGATGCTCTCAAAAAAGACAAGCTCCGCTCAACGCTATTTGTGGCGCAACAACATCTTGTCTTTCACGCCACATATACCCGTATACCCTATAACAGCGTCTCCGTACCAAGGCATGAAACTTTACTATTTGAGAGATTCATACATATATGAATTGCACGTACGTATTTTATCTAAAAAGTTACGTGCCAGCATAACAAATGATTGCTGTCTACAAGGGGCACTTTACGCACAAAAGACTAAAAACGACTTAGCACCAATAACAAGCAATACGATGGCATTTTTGCGTCGCAAAATTCTGTGAAACAAAATTGTTTCACGAGCCATATTGACTTTTATTTATAATATGTTTTGCCAACGACGCGCACATCCACATACTCACGTATAACCTTCCCCTCTTTTTTAGCTGTCTCAACCGTGCTCAAAAACGCTCCTAACTGCTCCCCTGCCCCGCGCTCTACAGCCATTTTTATCAGTATCCCACCCTGCACCGCAACCAGTACTTCTCGAGTAGTCTCTCCTATAGCTATGTGTTCGATTGCAACAGCCTGCTTTTGTGCTTCTGCATATATGGTCCGAGCAAAATCTACAAAATTCGCATCAGCCACTTTGTCACCAGCCCGAACCTCAATCTGGGCAGTATCGATTACTCTGCCAAAACTAGAATCACCCTTCTCGGCCGCTCGCAAGATTCTGCCATCCTCACCCACCAACCATGTCTGCCCCCCTGCTTGCCAGATGAGTGCTGGCTGAATTTCGGCAATCACTACGTTCACACCCAAGAAAATTGTTCGGTTTATGTTCACTTTATTTAAAGTGGGGTGCTTTTCTTTTATATAGCTTGCCAGCTCTCGAGGCTGTAAAAACAACACATTGCGTTGGGTCGGAAACTGCTTAAGGTATGCCTCCACGTCACTGGCTACCGTTTTGTTCGTTAACGAATGCTTACCTTGCAATTTAACGCTACGGATATTTAACCAGCCTGAGAAAAAAATTATCCACACAAGAGCAATAGCCAAGCCTAATAGACCAACACGCTTAACGTAAACACGCCACTGAAACGGCTGCTTTGGTGTCTCATCAGCAGCGGGAACATACACTACCTGCCGCGCACCACGGTGCACCTGACGTTCTACCGACACCTGTTTGTTTTTACTATTCATTTACTTATCACTCCAGCGTTTAAGACGACTT
>CAZHOZ010000050.1:0-6865 GCA_964533895.1 uncultured Candidatus Saccharibacteria bacterium
CTTCCATTCCACTTTGTCCATGACAAAACCGATTACTAGCACAGAAAAACACAATGGGATGAGATAGTGGTAGAGAAACATCACCCGCGAAATCAGTGCAAAAGGTAGCCAGGTCATAAAAAAGCACACAATTAGCAAAAGCGCGATGGGTAACTTTTTTGCGTTAATTTTTTTGGTGACGAGATCAATGACGAGCCAAACAATAGCAACCACGCCACCCCACCAAACAATAGGATTGCCGACCAGCCATATTTGGGCGCTGTCCTGCACCCAGTAAGAAATCGGCTTTATCATCACCGGCCAGCCATACCATTTGCTGCCATATGGGTGGGTGGCGTTGAGTCGGGCATTGGCAGCATACATTTCATGGTTTAATTCGAGTATTTTTCCAAGCAGAGAAATACTTGGTTGATTAACATCGCTGGCATACGTGTTGCCTTCGAGGGTGTGTTGATAGGCTTGTGACATAAATGAGTCACCGTCGCCAGATTTTGTCAGTAGCGACACATGGATAGCAAAAAATGTGAGGTATAATGCTGCGGCAATTACGGTATAAGCTGCGAGAATTTTAAGCATCCGTTTGAAGCTTGCATGATGCAAAAATTCGTACAAAATCGGAATGAGAATGAAGGGCAGGGCAATCCACTTAACACTTATCGCCATGCCGGCGAGGACGGCTGCGAGTACTAGTACCCAAAGCTGACCGGCACGTCGCCAGACCAGAAATAGCCAGAGCGATGCAAAACTAAAAAGCAGCAGTAAGCTATCTATTAAGATAAAGCGACTTTGGGCGAGGAGGGCTGTATCTAAAACGGTAAGGGCTCCAACTAAGAAGGCAGTGCGTGTTTTTAGGCCTAACTCGCTGGCAATGCCGAAGAGTGCGAGTGGTAGGAGGGCACCAGCTAGCGAGGGTAAAAAGCGTAAGTACAGATAGCCGCTGTCGGTGAACGCCGTACCAATCGCAGCAAATGAAGATGTTGGGTTGTAGCCCATGAGTTTTGCAAAGCCGGCGATGAGTATTTTTGCAAAGGGCGGGTGGATGTCAAAGTAGTATTGTCCGGAAAAATAAGCACCCACAAATTTACCAAAATAGACTTCATCAAATACGGCTTGGTTGGGATAGCCAAACAGATAGAAGCGAGTAGCAAAACCAAGCGCGAGCAGTATGGCTATGGAAAAGCCAACTTGATGCTTGCGCACCAAAGTCGATAGCTTGGTGAGTCGTGTTTTTTGTGGTTGACGTTCAGTTTTAGAGCTAGCTTTTTTCATACCGTGTCATTGTCTCTCATCTGAACGGTTTTAGGCAACATCCCATTTAGCCAGAATATTTTGGTTATAGATGGGCTACCAAATCTACAGCCATTTGCTTAAACTGAGCTTTTTCTTCGGCTGTACTGTTGACGCTTCCTTGGATGGTCAGCCAGTATTGACCATCGTTTACCAATACGCATAGCTGACCCATTTGGGGGTTCCAGTAGGCGCTGTCGCCAACACCATCGATGTTTTCCAATACTGGTGGTGTTTCTTCGGCGTATTCAGCGGTCTCTTTTGGCGAGTTTTCAAACTCTGCTTTGTTCCAACTTTTGCCAGCCTCGTTTTTTGCAGCAATGAGCTGGATATTAACGATTTTTGGTATTTCCGCACTATCTTCATATAGGCAGGATGAAACGATCGTGTCATTACCTTCGGCTTTGTTGTCGCTGTTTGCCGTGTCGCCCTTTTTGGCACCTTCGCCTAGGTACTTATTGGCGATTTCTGCCGTGTAGATGTCGCAAGCAGATTTTACGCTTGAAGCTGCTTGTTGGCTGCTGGTCGAAAATGATTTAGTCTTGCTTTGAGGATTGTTAGATTTGTTTACGCCGAAGAATATCAGTCCACCGATGATTACCAAAGCCATCGCGCCACCGATGATGGTTATAAGCTTATGATTCATAGCTACCTCCTTATATTATGGGCATCATACAACTTCGGGCAGGTTGGACTAGGTTTGATAATAATAAAAGCTACTACCCTTTACCTTTATAAGACTCCAAGCCAAATCTGCTCGACTTGTGTGTCAGTTTTAGTCTTTTTTAGTGCTGAGTGTTTTGGGCAAGCCTGGCTGCTTTGAAAAGTGAAAAATGTAGAGGATTTCCAGGAGTCCGAGAGTATGGACAAAAAGAAATATAACAAACCAAACTTTGTCGTTTGAACGAGCGGATTTCCAGAGCGCGATGGCTTTCCAGAAAAGAGACCAGATGTAGATGATGGCTATCCAAAGAGAGTTTTGTTCGATGAATGTGCCGATAGATTGATTAAAAACGTTTTGATCCATAGTTTGTATTATATACCTAAATGATTACGAATAATCGAATTGGTCGGGGTGAGAGGACTTGAACCTCCGGCCTCCTGGTCCCAAACCAGGCGCGCTAGCCAACTGCGCCACACCCCGTAAAACTGCCATATTCTATCAGATATGGGAGAGCTTTTCAATCTCGTGAGAGGTTGGTGGAGCTGTCGATAGCCTGCACACGTAAATCTATAATCTCACGAATTAAGTTTTCGGGGAGAGGATTTTCGGGCGTGAACTGAATAGCATCCTAACTCTCGCCAAGCCTCTGGAAGACGTAGAAGGCAGCCTTGTGAATTATCGTTACACTCAAGACTACGAATAAAATGCCAAAGAATCCATGAATAGTTATGTAATCTCCGAAAACCATATTGATAGCTCCGATAAATACAAACTTAGACAAAAACATAATTAGCCAGACGCAGAAAAATTTTAAGAAGACATAGATTTTACCATCGCGATTTTTTAGCTAAGCAATGATCGTAGTTTTGAGCTTAAACGCAAGGTATGTGAGAATTTCTAACACAATTGAGGCAAAAATAATTACCGAGAAACTCTTTGCGTAGACGATGGAGGTGTAGTCATTGAAGAGCCCCAAGACGGTCGCATAAATGAGAGTTCCGATAAATAACTCTTGGAACGTGAGCTGGCGTGAGGTGAAGAGGTGTCGATTTTTCACGGTATCTAGGATTTAGTTTTGAGTCGCATTATAGAAAAATGCCTGATTAATCTTGACTACATGGACATATGGATGTATAGTGTGGTTGCGGTTCCAGCACAGGGCTGGAGCGAGAATATTGGGGAGGCCCAATGACACGAGTAACACCCATGCCTGTGATGACGAGGGCTCTGCCGGGCAACCGGTTGTGGTACTTCGACTTCGGCACCATCACACCTGGGCAGGTCGTCCACGTGCAGACTGCCAGTTCCAGCTGGTACTTCACGCGCACGGCTGGCTCACGGGTCAAGCAGGGCGTTGTGGAAGGAGTGTTCGTCCAGACCTCATCGAAGAGGTTCGGACAGATCACTCGCCATCCCGCTAACTGCAGCGTCAGCCGCGACTTCGAGGTGGGTCAGCAGCTCAGCATCAACGGCCGGGTGGCGACCGGTAGCATCGAGGAGATCTTCCTCGATGGCCAACAGCTTACCTGATTGAGCGGCTTTCATTGGCCACATGGCTGGGTCTTTCGGGACCCAGCCACAGTTTTATTTATCCATACGGTCGAGCTTGATTTTTAAAGCCCTCAAGAGTTTTTTAGTGCAAGCTATATGGCGAGGGCAAAATCTGCAAAATCATTGATTCTTTTTAGGTAGTCTTTTTGGAGCTGCCGCTGCTGTGATTTTGGAGCGTGGACTATAAGTGTGTCGCACATTGGCTGGAGTCGAAAGGAGTAGCTGACAAAAAAGTCGATGGTTATCATATGAGAGTAGGGTGTGGGGTGAGTCGCATAATAGTCGTCGAGCAATTTCAACATGAGCTTGGCTTGCCTGAGGTTGGCTTGCTCGTTGGCATTCATTGTGGTTTTTTGGGTATCTTCAGCGTACAGGCGTTGGTGGCCATCAGAGCTTGACACAACTGTGTAGCGTACATCATCTTTGTCGATAAAAGCATCCAGTCCAAAGTCGAAATCGCCAGAATATTTTTTCGCCAAGCCGTGAATGTCAGCTATGAAGCTTGTAAGAAACTCAGGTGGTTGCTCGAGGTCATCAGAAATGGTAGACTCGCCAAAATCTATCCAGGCGTATGGCAAACCGCGATCAAGGTGGCCTTCGCACGAAGCCCTTGTTTTGAGTCCGATGGCATTAAAGACTGCGACAGCGTGCAGGATACCTGCATCAATACCAAGACCCAGGCCGTCGGCCGCGTGCTTGAGTTTACGGAGCTCTTGTTTGTAGCGGCTGTTCATATCCGCATTATAACAAAAGGATATTAGTGGGAGTTTTAATACTTCTTCTTCTTCTTTAAAGAAGACTATTGAGGACGATGTTGTAGTCTATAATCAGGCGGTTAATACACGAATCCGTTTAAAGTTTTTATCTTTTATGCCTAAATCAATATGTTGCCATTGGTATTGTAGATTTTCAAGTTGCTTTGGCGTTAAGACAAGCTGCCGGTAGCTTTCGGCTAAGGGCTTGAGTGCCTCAGCTCCTACCCAGAATTTTGCAATAGAGTCCTTGGTCGATCCGACAGCAATTGCTACTCCAGGTATTGAGCTAGTAAATGCAAGAATTTTATCCGGGACCTTATGGTATCCTGGCTCTGCTTTTGTTCTAGAATATGCAGTTTCAATTAATACAACCCTTTCTCGCCAATTGGGGTCTTGTAGTTGTTCCTTGGTGGTATTTGTATGAAGTTCGACACGTGTTTTTTCTGCATCTGTAAGAATAGGTAATCCATCAGGAAGCTCAGTTTGTTTTAAGTTGATACTTTCTTGCAGAGATTTCTCAAATGCCTCTTCTGAAGCGAATCTAGAACCAACAGTTGTAATAGAAATTTTGAAGTTATTTGTAAAATAGGTAGATAAAAAATCTATAATTTCCTGATAGCTATTTAAATAGGCTGTGACGTCTTCTGTTGAAGCGGTTCCTAGATGGGGAACTATTAAGTCGTCTACGAATAGGTCAAGCCATACGCCAGGCTCATATAGCTCACATATTGGTCTAAGCCATTTTGTATAGTGCATTAATGCAAAAAGTTCCGCCCAATCTGCTTCAGGAGCTTCATCGAGCCGCCGGAGTTTGTACGCTCCGTGTACAAAGGTGATGTTAATTGGTTCGTTTTTATTAACTCTTATTTTTATAGCCTCTCTGATGTGTTTTTGGAGGGTTTCGTTGGCGGAGTTCTTTCGAAACTTTTTTGACATCAACGTTCGAAAAATTGCCTCCATAAGCTCATCGTTGTCGGCTGGTTTTGTAATACCTAAAGGCATTTTCAGGTCATCAAGTTTAGATTGAATGTATTCTTGTGGCTTCATAATCAAATGGAGATGCGAGGCAGATACTAGCCTGCCGTATGTAGCTTTGCAAGCTACCACCTGTTCTCGGTCATCGCATCGAATATAAGTATATCAAAAAAAACAGAGATACTTACCTCTGTTTTAAGCATGGTGTATTGGCGGGTCTACTGGGATAGACGCTTTGCTAGATATCTCGGCCAAAGCCTCGATATGCGAACCCAGGACGGATGGTCGCTAATGCGCCCAGGTCTCGGGCTCAAACCCAGCAATTCTCCATGCAAAAACCCCCGCTAGTCGCGAGGGTCTTAGCATGGAGGGCCATCTGGGACTCGAACCCAGGACATTCTGCTTAAGAGGCAGACGCTCTAACCAACTGAGCTAATGGCCCGCATGTGCGGATGGTATAAATTATGAGGTGCAATGAAGCTTTCACCAAAGCCAAATTGGTTAGAGCATCCTAGGCACTATAGACGTTTGCCTGCACTCGACAATCAATTCAGGCTAATAATCTGAAAACTGCACCATTATATCTATAAAACTTGAATTATTCAAGATTGGCGCCCACGGTAGGATTCGAACCTACGACTTTCTGTTCCGAAGACAGACGCTCTGATCCACTGAGCTACGTGGGCACATCGAGAAATACTTCAGCATTTCGAAGTCGTCTAGCGAAGCTTCTACTTGCTTGCGTATAACCTCTCCTTTTCCGAAAATATTAAGAAATATTTTCAAGCAGAGAGTTTCGTTATTATACCTGATACACCTCGAATTATCGAGTAAAATAAAAACCAAGTGTGCTGCTGCCACAACTTGGTTTTTGGTGCTGCTAGTTTTTAGCAGTGCTACTGCTGAATATTATTATAGCTTGCGTCAAATAATATGCAATAGTTATCCTTGTCAGGATTTGTTAGCTTGGGGCAGGCGTTTCGCTTGAGGGGGTCAAAGTTTTTTTTGCACCGCACATACTATTTCTATTGACAATATCTGCATGGTAGTTCACTATTAATCTAATTTCCAGATTGAACCAAGAAGGTTCTGGAAAAGTACCTTCGAAAACTGTAGACTACAGAGGAAAGCAGAGACATGACTATCGTAAAACCACGTATCCAATCTGGCTTCATGGAGCTTAGTCCCGCGGATCAGATCATCTTCAACAAGATGCTCGATACCATTCGCGGAGTATATGAGCTTTTTGGCTTCACTCCTGTCGAAACTCCGGCAATTGAGTTGTCGGAGATCCTTTTCGCAAAGGGAGGCGGCGAGACTGAGCAGGAGGTTTACCGGTTTGAGCGTGGTGGCCGCGATATGGCCCTGCGCTACGACCTAACTGTACCGACAGCACGCTATGTCGCGCAGTATGAAGGTGAGTTGCCGTTCCCATTCCGACGCTATGCGATCGGTAAAGTCTGGCGAGCCGAACGAGCCCAGGCAGGGCGCTTTCGTGAGTTCTACCAGTGCGACATCGATATAATCGGTTCGGACAGTGTGCTCTACGATGCCGAAGTTCCGAGTGTCATCTACGCCACCATGCGTGCGCTGGGTTTCACGGACTTCGCAATTCGTGTAAACAACCGCAAAA
>CAZHOZ010000051.1:0-6861 GCA_964533895.1 uncultured Candidatus Saccharibacteria bacterium
TCCTGCTGCGCACTATCGGTGTGGTTGTTAAGCGTAAAGGTTACTAGGTCGTGGCTGACCGAGATTTGTCGCAGCTGAAGGTGGCAGTTGTTCACGATTGGCTGACCAATCTAGCCGGAGCTGAGAGGGTGGTCATTGAAATTCTCAAACTGTTTCCGCAGGCCGATATCTATACCAGTGTCTATAAGCCCGAGCCTTTTAAGGAGCAATTTACAGGGCATAAAGTTTACACCTCTTTTTTGCAGAAGGTTCCGCTCGCCAAACAAAAGCATCAGTTGTTTCCGGTACTCCGTCGTTATGCCTTTGAATCGTTCGATTTTTCTGGCTATGACTTGGTCATAAGCTCGTCAACGGCTGAGGGCAAGGGGATTATTACATCGGAATCAACACTGCATATTTCCTACATACATACCCCGACGCGCTACTTTTGGAGTCATTATGGTCAATACCTTAAAGATCCGGGGTTTGGCATGCTCGACCCGGTTGTGCGTTTTCAGCTAAAACGCACAATCAAAACATCGCGCCGGTGGGATTACGCAGCTGCGCATCGACCGGATATTTTACTCGCTAATTCTCAAACTGTACGTGATCGTATTCAAAAATATTATAAGCGCGACTCAAAAGTCGTGTATCCGCCGGTTGACATAGAAAAATTTGCACGCCCCCAAGCTCGGCTGGCGGATGCTCCAGATGAGTACTTTGTAGTGGCATCACGGCTGATCCCGTACAAACGTTTTGATTTGGCGATTAAGGCCTGTGAGAAAGCTGGCAAGAACCTAGTGGTTGTGGGTGGAGGTAGCGAGCTTGCAAAGCTCAAGGAGCTGGCAGGGGAAAAGGTAATTTTTAAGGGGCATGTTTCGGATGACGAGCTAGCGGCCTATGTGCAGAATGCTCAAGCTTTGTTGTTTCCAGGAGAGGAAGATTTTGGTATTGCACCGGTTGAGGCGATGGCTGCTGGTACACCGGTGATTGCGTACGCCGCAGGTGGTGCGACTGAGACGGTTGTTCCGACTGAAACCGGAGAGCTTGTTGCATCACAGTCAGTGGGTGCTTTTGCAACGGCGTTACACACTTTCGATGCAAATCAGTACAGCATAGAAATATTGAGGCGGCAGGCTAAAAAATTTAGCCATCAAATTTTTAGAAATAGCTTGGAGCAAGTTGTACGGGCGGGAGTAGATAATACAGGTGCCTCTACTACATAGAAAAACTATTCTTATCTCGACAGTTCTCTTCGGAGTGTTCTTACTGATTACTCAACCCCTCTATCGGCTGTTCTTTCCAGTGGTCCAGTTTGATGAGCTGACATCCAAACCGGCCTTCCAGCTCTATGCGGCACTTGCACACGGTGACCATCCCACCCGTACCCTGCTGGTATTTGCGAACCATGCAGAGCAACGCATCGGTGGTGGGTTTGTTGGTAGCGTGGGTGTGCTTAATGGCGCATATGGCAAAGTGCAGATTGAGTCAGTGCGAAGCATCTATTACTATGATCATCGCCTGGAAGACAAAGGTGCGTTTGCCGTCGCACCACAGTATCTTACTAGCTTAATCTCCACAATCTCTGCGCGTGATTCGCTACTGGCTACATCAACAGATAAAAATGCCGCATTATTTCGAGATCTGTATGCTCGTGAGTCGGGAGAATATATAGATAATGTAGTAATAATTACACCAAAAGTACTATCACTATTTTTGTATTACACGGGACCAATCGAGTTATCAGCATATAACTTAACTGTTACGAGTGATAATATTTTATCTATCCTGCAGCAGGAGGTTGAATCGGGACAAGATAAGGTGGCCGGAAAAGATCCAAAAACAATACTAAAAGTGTTAGCCGAACAGCTGATGACAAAGCTACCGGGACTAACCTTGCCGCAGCTTATTAATCTTAGTGATGACTTAGTGGGCCTTATGCAGACACAGCAGTTGTACACCTACTTGAAAGACCAGTCTGTTATGCAGCAGTTTGCTAGATATCAGGAACCACTTGCTAGGCCGGGGGAGACAAATACGCTGCATATTGCTGCGGCAAATCATATCGCGAATAAATCTTCTCAGGCTATTAATCAGACAGTTCAAGCTAAGGTGCGGGTGGCTGCTGATGGTGTGGCGCGCCTTAGCTTGAGCGTTAGTCGAACCCATACCACAGATTATACGGGTCATTATATTGATCCTAGGAGTGGGCGAGAAAATTATATCATTGGCGATGATCTGAGCTGGCTACAAGTCACACTGCCGGCCGGTACAGAGGACATAAAAACAAATGGGCTAGTCGCACAGAAGGAGCCTGGTGTATTTGGTGTAGACGTAATGACTAAGCCACTGTCTACGAGTGTGGTTACCGAAGAGTTTGTGCTGCCAACGCGCTATGCCATGCTTGATGAAGTGGTGATTGATCAGGTGATGTTAGCACAGTTTGGGTGGTTTGGTCAGAAAGTAGACTTTACAGTCGAAATGCCCGAAAACTATGTGTTTGTACGTGGTGGTACAGGTGTGCGGGGAGAAAAAAATATGGCTAGTCGCCAGTTTTTCCAGATAGATGATGAAAAACTACAGTTTGTGTTTCGTAAACAATAACACTACCGATATAGCGGTAGTGTTATATTCTTTAGGTGAGTCTAGTGTGAATACTGTTACTTTGACTTACTGGCGGCCTTAGCGACAGCAGTGAACGCTTGCGGTTCACGCGCCGCGAGCTCTGCAAGCATTTTGCGGTTCAAGTTGATATTAGCTTTTTGTAAGTTGGTAATGAGTTGAGAGTAGGTAGTGCCTTCTTGACGGGCTGCCGCGTTAATACGGGTAATCCAGAGTGAACGGAAATCTCGCTTCTTATTACGGCGGTCACGATAGGCGTAGCTGAGCGATTTTAGTACGGCCTCATGCGCCTTGCGGTAGGAAGCACGACGTGTGTGCCCCATTCCTTTGGTCATCTTCAGGATTTTTTTGTGCCGACGACGGGCAGTAACGGATCGTTTGACGCGCATTATTTGGTCCCCAACATTTTCTTAATAGCTTTTACGTTGGCAGCTTCAACAGCATACTCTTTTGCATACATGCGCTTACGAGCTCCACCTTTAGCGATAAGCTTGTGAGTTCGATAGGCACGACGTCGAAGCAGATTACCCTTAGCGGTAATCTTAAAGCGCTTTGCAGCGGTTTTGCGGGTCTTAACTTTTGGCATCTTTCTTCCTTGCTAATACTGTCGACATCTCTCGTCCACTCAGAGCGATTGGCTGCTCAATGGTAGCTTCGTCCGTAAGCTGCTCTACAAAGCGCTCGAGAACACCACGTCCCAGGTCGGGGTGGGTAATCTCGCGACCACGAAAGCGTAGGTTAATACGCACTTTATGACCTTGGTCGAGAAATTTGCGGGCTGCTTTGACCTTTGTTTCGATATCGTGTGTATCGATTTTAAGACCTAAGCGAACCTGTTTGATGTCGGCTTGTTTCTGATTGCGTCGACTCTTTTGCAGGTGCTTATCCTGCTCGTAACGATACTTTCCCCAATCGATGACGCGGACGACGGGTGGAGTTGCCTGAGGAGCTACCTCAACTAAGTCAAGGCTGGCGTTTTCGGCTTCCTTGAGAGCTTTCTCGAGGGAGACGACTCCGAGCTGTTCGGATTCCGCACCTATCAGGCGTACCTCACGGGCTGTTATCTGACGGTTGATGCGGATGCGCTTCTTATTAATGCTTTCAGTACTCCTGTTCGTTTGTAGCACCATAATACCACTTAACTTCGAGAAAATCAATATTTTAAGATGTCGTTTTTCTCGGTAATCATCTTGATTGAGAATTTGGACGGTTCAATACGGAAATTATGTGGCAAGTTCTTTGTAAAAGCAGAGCTCAAGAAGTTATATGGCGCGTGAATATCCATTTGGACGGCTTGAATATGAAAAACATCTTCACTAGATCTTTGAACATTTTTAATCTTCAGTTGTTTCTCTAAGAGAGTATTATTTTTCTTCTGGAGCTGGCTATTTGAGTTACTATGATTTTTTTCAGCCAGAACAGTGAAGAGGTGTTGTTCTTGGCTGGTAATATCTTCGTGGACAGATATGGTAATGAGTTCTACTGGGGCCTCTATGCGCAATTCACTTCCGTGCGGAGTACGAATATCAAAACGGCTTGGGGTATCGCTAGTAGTGTTGTTTTTGAGTCGTAACGTGTGGGTAAACCAAATTGTATCAGCACAAACGAAGGCCTGTTTTTCAGTAATTTTGCGGGCCGCAATGGCTTGGACGGAGCGTTTGAGACTACGTTCCATATAAGGCACAATGCGCCAGGTGGCCGCCAACTTTTCTGGTGGAGAGATGTGTGCAAAAACTGGTGTGGTCTGATTATGTAGCTGTGAAAGACGACAAGATTCTGAAATAATTGTATCAAGCCAGACAAAATTTCCGAGGGCGATTATAGTGTCAGGCGATTTGCGCATGGTTTTATCTAGCTCTGCGCAAAGGTCGGAGTTTTTTGCCACCAATTGAATATTAATTTCTAATCGGGCTTCAAGCGAGAGCTTTTGCAGGAGCGAGACGAGTCTTTGACTGTCAAATGGGAGTTCTGGTTCGATGAGTAGACTATTCATTGGGAGGCGCCAGTTTTTTAATTGGTTGTTTTATGCGCGCATCTACATGGGCTCCGGCATCAATACTGATCTTTGGGGTACGTAATACTCCACGAACTTTTGCAGATTTTTTTACAACAATAGAGTCCTGCCCACAGATTTCACCATGGCTTTCACCAAGTAGGGTAACATTACGGGCCTCGATATTACCCTGGAAGTGTCCATTTTCACTAATTTCACAGAAACCGTTGGTTTGAATGTCGCCTGTGTATTGACCGTCAATTATTACATCTTCATGAGCATGAAGCTGACCTTCTATTTTTGCTAGAGCCGAAAAGTAGAAGCCGGCTGTTTGTCGGTAGTCAAACGGCGATCTTTTAGCTGGCATGTGGTTCGCGAGGATTTTGCTTAGTAGCTTTTGTGAGGGCTGTGGCCTCTTCTTCAGATAGATTATGCGAGCTATGACCCTGCTGTACTTGTTTGGCATAGACACGTGTTCCGGTACGGGCGTGAATACTCGAAAGTACATAACCGTTGCCGAGGGCATCAATAATCGCCAAACAAAAGCTCTGATCTCCACCAGTGTCGTTAAATGGGTTAAAGCGTACAAAACCTAGGCGCGTGCCAGCTTTTTCGGCGAGAATAGTTGTTTCTTTTAGGGAGCGCTGGAGGTGTTCGATATCCTTTGATTGCTCGTGGATTTGTGAGGCATACTGGTTCAGGGCACGCATCACAGGTTGTGGTTGAGTGTGTGCAAAGAACATGCCAAATTCCTTCTCGATTTTATGCAGCTTAAAGCTGAGCCAACCACATATGCTAGCCAGTACCAGCACACTAATAATGACAATAATTTCCACTAGTTTCCCCTTAAAAGAATCTACCCACATTATAGTCCTTCAGGTTCAAACTTGGCAAGATAAGGAGTAAATCGTAAAATAGAGTCAATAGTGTGATTGGAGGCTTGTAGTGGCTCGGAAAAAACAGCATTTACGATATCAGGCGAAAAAAGGCCGCTTGCAAAAAGAGGTGGGTACCAGCTCGGAATCGGTCAATGACAAGATAGAAAAAGGACCTATTCAAGCTGATGTAGTAAATACCACAGCAAAGGTTAAGAAGAAAAAAGCTCACAGTACTGAATTTACAAAACTACCAGCTAGCGAAACAAAGTTCGTGCGACGAGAGATTATTTATATTGGTTTTATCGCACTCATATTAGTTATATTCTATCTAGCTGTTTTTTTAATTTTTCGTTATACCGGCTTTGATGAATGGTTGAGTAGCTTTATTAAGCTAGAAGGCTAGGATACTCGCAATTCCGTCGCTTTAGAAAGTCCATTTCTAAACTGAAGGGCTTCTGCTAGATGATCGACCTCGATGCATGCAGAACCCTCTAGGTCGGCAATTGTGCGCGCGACTTTGAGGGCGCGCGCAGCACCACGTTGTGATATGTGATGACGATTAAGGGCGGTTTCGAGTAGTTCCTGAGCCCTTTTACTTGCTTGACAGCTGGATGCTAGTCTCTGGGCTGGGATATTGCTATTTGTTGCAAAAGACTCCAGATTGAAGCGCTGTGCCTGCGTAGTGCGAGCTTTTATGACTCTGTTTCGCAACGTGTTAGAGTCGACTATTTCGGAAATGGCTTCTAAGGGGCTGGCCATAGAGGGTTCTGTAATGAAGCACACCATGTCAAAACGGTCGAGTAGGGGTCCAGAAATTCTACCCTGATAACGTGCCACGCTGGCCGGAGTACAGCTACAGCCTTGCTGTATGGAGCCGTGGTAGCCGCACGGACAGGGGTTCATAGCTGCTAGAAGTATAAAATTTGCTGGATAAGTAAGTGCCGTTTGGGCGCGTGAGATATGGACTTCACCATCCTCTATAGGCTGTCTTAGAGCCTCCAAAACAGAACGACGGAATTCGGGAAGTTCATCAAGAAACAATACACCATTATGAGCCAGTGTGACTTCTCCGGGCTTGGGTATCTGGCCCCCTCCAACGAGCGCAACGTCGCTAGCAGTGTGGTGTGGGGAGCGCATTGGTCTTGTGGTCATATGCCGAAAATTCGCACTATACATTCCGTGTAAATAGGTAACTTCTGAGAGTTCATCGGTTTGGAGGTCAGGCAGAATTGAGGTGAAGGCATGTGCCAAAAGAGTTTTTCCACTTCCAGGTGGACCGATGAGTAAAACATTATGTTCGCCAGCTGCAGCAATTTCTAGTGCTCGTTTGGGCGTGCGCAAACCCTTGATGGAGGAAAAGTCGATTTGTGATGTTTTATTATCAACCAT
>CAZHOZ010000052.1:0-6768 GCA_964533895.1 uncultured Candidatus Saccharibacteria bacterium
AGCATGACTTTGACATAGCGCAAAGAGATCTCCCTGAGGTGAGTGTCTTAGACTGCTATCTCAGCCCTACCGATATTCCAAAATATCTCCGGGCTGGCAATCTAGTGCCTTGCAAATTGCCGCCAGCGTCGAGAAACGTATAGCCCGTGCTTTGCCGTTCTTCAAGATAGAAATGTTCGCCATGGTAATGCCCACTTTCTCGGACAGTTCGGTAACGCTCATCTTCCGCTTGGCTAGCATCACGTCGATGTTAATGGTTATTGTCATACGTTTAAACGGTTAACTCGTTCTCTGCTCGAATGTCTATCGCGCTCTGCAACAACTTCTGGAGCACAGCCGCGAACACCGCCACCACCAGCGGGGAACACGCAAGTGCAGCCCCGATGAGCAGCAACCCCGGCGCGTCATCCCCATCCGCGATAGGGAATAAGAGCGGCACGCACCCCAGGTACAGCACAGTCATGGCAATTGCCGCGTACTTGATGTTTCGCAAGGCTCTCACCGACACATCCGCGAAAGCCGTGTTTTGGTCTACAGTGCGGAGCAATTTCAGTGTCTGCCACACTGCAAAGAAGAAAGGCACAACTGTTGTGTACAGAATGACGACGATAAAAAATATTGCTCGGGAAGCGTACGGAAATTCTGCTGATGCCCCTCTGTACATACTCGGCAAACCAAAGCAGAGCGCCACCACGCCAACGCAGAGCAGCAGGATGACAAACCGTAAGAAATGCGTTGAAACTCTTTTCATAGCCGGTATTTTTTGGAGCGAAGTCATACAATCAAGTTGTTTTCGGCTTTCATGTCCACGGCCTTTTGCACAACCCGTTCAAACAGCGTTGCTACGGTGACAATAGCGGCACTGACAAGCAGCAGTACTAGACCCAGCATGACACCTCCTGCAATATCATCCTTGCCACGCATGACTATTGCAAAGTACGCTTCTGCCCCCACAACAAATGCCATGATGCCAAACGCACATAAACGTATGCGTCGTAGCGCGTACACTGTCTTTTCTGAGAAGAAGGCATTCTTTCTCACATATCCCAGCATCACGAACGCCTGGTAGAGCACCATGAAGAACGCGATAGACGCAACGTACACGTACGCCAGGAACGGATCTTGAAAGTAGATTTCGAAGAGCGTGGCATTCACGTTGCGGCCTTCGATGTGCGGTTCCCACAGCAGCAGGGCAAGCGTGCCAATGCCGATGAGTATGGTTACAATTTGCAGGAATATCGTTGCGCGCCTTTTCATAGGTGATTCTTATGAATTTTAGTATTTCCAGCCTATCTTAGCCCTTATCGTTTGTCAATATGTATTTATCGTTAACCAAAACTCCACTGAAAGCTACTTTTGGCTATTGCCTAACAATAGACAGCAGTAATCGCTGGGTGTAGATTGAGGGCGCTGTTAATCAAGGGTATAAGTTTCTCCTAACTATTCGCAACTGTTAATTCTTAGTGTGTATGAGCGATACATTCCGAGCAAGCTATGTTTTCACGGTCAAGGAGTTTGCTGACGGCACCCCCTGGATTGCATTTGAACCTAGCGGTGGTAATTTGAATATTCTTAAAAATGGCTTTCTCGGATTTGATCTCCCTAAAGGCACTACATACGCGAAGGCAAAAGAAATTGCGAGTTTATTAAACGACAACCTTGGTGATTTGAGTTATACGAATCTTCCGTAACTCGTACAGGTCTTGGCTGATGCCACTCTATAACTGAGTGCAACATAAGTCGGCACCAACAATATGCCACACTTTGGTAGTAATGAATTCACACACTTCTCAATCCCATTAGTTTTTGAAGGCCGTTATTTCATTTTGGAGCCTGGCGACCCAGCGCTTATGTCTGTGTTGGTAGATAGGGAAGGCGCCCGCCACTTTGAAGTTCTAAAAAATAAAGCTGTGGACAATGAGGAAACTGAGGTAACAGAGACGCCGCCTGGAATAATCACAGTTTCGAGTAAAAGCACAGATCAATTCATCTATAAGATTCGTCCCGGATCCGAAACAAGTGTTGCATTTGGGACTATCGATGGTAAAGGAATTTCAGTAAAAATAAATGATCGTGAGATTAAAGTTGGAAATTCAACTTTTTCCAACAATCACTTTATAGGTAGCATGGTCGGTATCCTTATTCATTTAGACGGGAGCATGTCTGTAGGCGCTAAAATTTCACCAGTAGTACTAGAGTGGCTATCAAAGTAGTCATTAATAAAGACCAGGTCATGTCGGAACTATGTTACTGGTGCGGGAATAACGCTACAACACAAGATCATGTTCCCGCCAAAGGTTTTCTTAAGAAACAAACAAGACCCGGTGAGTTGATCACTGTGCCCTCTTGTAAAAAGCATAACGCACTGTTTTCTACAGACGAAGAATGGTTAAGGAACTACATGACTGCAATAACTCATGATTCTGATGGACTTACGATCTGGAAGCAACGTTCCCTTCCCTCGTTGAAAAGAAACCGCCTACTACTTACAGAAATGCGACAGAACATGATTCGTTTAGCGGATGGGCGACAAGCTTTACGTTTCTCAAAACCAAGAGCAAGACGTGTAATAGAAAAAATGGTACGAGGGCTATTCTACAAGATGTATGAACGTCCCCTGGGGAAAGTCCATTTCCGTTTCTGGTTCAATCCAAAAGTGAATCTACTTGATAAGTACGGTAAACTTCTTAAGGTTTTTCAAGTACAAGGGGGGACATTCCAATGGGCCGTTGCTGTGGCTTCAGAAGACCCAGGTAATTCTATCTGGTGGCTTGAATTTCATCGCACTAACATGTTTGTAGTTGGCGTAACTAGAACTCCGGCTTAGTCATCGTACACTGTTCACAATACTGGGTACGACAATGAAGTTCTGACAGTGCTGGCACTTTGTAGTTCAATATTTCATGCATTGCAACACCACGCTGGCACTTGCTACTATCCTGCTATGGCCAACGATAAAATTAAAACTGTCCTATTTGATGCAGATGGAGTAACGATAACTCCAATAGAGCCTTTTTCTGTGCAATACGCAAAATTGCACGGACTTGATCCCAAGGTGCTTAGTTCTTTTTTTGATGCGCATTTTGGTGAAGCTTTAGTTGGAAAACGCGATCTCAAAGAACTACTTGAAGCGAAGCGAGAACTTTGGGCATGGAAGGGCCCTATTGAAGATTTGTTAACAAATTGGTTTGAAGCAGAGAACCACAACAATCAAGAGTTGCTTATCTTCATCCACCAACTACGTGCAAATGGCTTACCTTGTTATTTGGCAATGAACCAAGAAAAATACCGAAGCAAGTACATAAATGAAGTAATGTTTCCAGAAACTTTTGACTTCATATATTCCTCAGCGGACATTGGCTTCAAGAAACCCGACCCAATATACTACCAGCACATCATCAAAGAATTACAGAATGCGCACATCATTCAAGAGCCAAGTGAAATTGTCTATTTTGATGATTCGGTTTCAAACGTACGGGCAGCAAAAGACTTAGGTTTACAGGGACACGTATACACAAGTGTCGAACAAGTGAAGAAAGTGTTGATGTCCTAAATCTACTATGACCAACGCAATCACCACCTACAACCGCAGACAAGCGAAGAGTGCAAAAAACATTTGCGATGCTTTGCGTCGGGTTATTGATGCTTCTTTGCCAAAAGCTGAAAGTAAAATTTGGCACGGCGGGCCGGTGTGGTTCCTGGCCGGCAACCCGATTGTTGGCTACTCGTTACGCAAGCAGGGCGTGCAGCTGCTGTTTTGGAGCGGCATGTCGTTTGCCGAACCGCAACTCCTCCCTATTGGCAACGTGAAGAAGTTCAAGGCCGCGGGCATTACTTACACATCCCGTAAAGAGCTGAAACCCGCCGACCTCAAGCGCTGGCTGCGAAAAGCCAAAACCATCCAGTGGGACTACAAAAACATCTTCAAGCGCAGAGGGAAACTGGTACGGTTGAAGTAAGGCGCGTTAGTTGACTTGCATGAGCTTGTATGCTAAAGCACATGGACTTGAGATAGTCTCAAGTGTTCGTTGAAAACCCAATCCAAAACCCCTAAACGGGGAAGGAGGCAGCAATGAAAGCATCGGCGAGCAAGCCATTCGCACACGCGATGGCGTTCTACCATCAAGACGGACTTCCGGCCGCTTGGCAACAAGCCATGAAATTCGCCGGCAAAGGCGGCCGTCTGGCGACCATGCCCGACATCATCGCGGCACGGATCGAAACGAAACCCGGAGAAATGCCGTGGGAAACGTATTTCACTACGCTCACGGCGGAGTATCTCGGTTTCTCGAAGGCAGGCAATCGCATCCTGATTGTCGCTCATGGCGTTGGCCCCATGTCCACCCTCGAGGGTGTTCAGAAGGCCTATAGTTGGGAGTACAAGGACAAGGAGCGAAACCGCCGAGGTGGTCGCATCACGGCACAGGAATTTCTGGACTTGGAGGCTGGAAAGTACGGTGAAGTTGAGATCGTCGACTTCGAATCCTACTGCCGGCGCTACGAGTATCCGTTTCTCCAGACGCTCCGCGTCTCGCAGGCACTGGCCGACCCAGTGCTCAAGGCACGCTTCGGCCCGCAAGCCGAGCAGTATGTGCAGGCTCACGCCGCAGCCGCAAGGATGTGGCATCGTGAACAGGCAGGACTCGACCCTGAGAACAAGTACAACCTGCCGAATCATGGACAGTTTCTCGACCGTCGACATGCACAGCACGTGAGAGATGGCGCCGAGGGTTCCGACCCGTTCATCATCAAGCTGGAGGGCGCGGCGAACTGCGGCTACACCTTCGGCTCGCGGCATGGTCACCGGAAAATCGAGGATGGTTACGCAATAGCACACCTATTATCTATCGGTGCCTTGTGCCACCTTCTTCACGAAGGCAATGAAAGTCTCACGAACGATGTGAGCTGCCACGAGTGGTGGAATGGCGTTCGCGTCATCGGCATTCAGGCTGGTGGAAGCATCCGGTCTGGTCTCAGCAAAGGTCCTGATGCCCATGAACTTCTGCGGAAGCACTGGCGCGAGTTATTCGTGCCAGCGAAGAAGAAAGAGGAGCAAGTCGGCTTCTGTGCACTTGTGCAAATTGGCAAGCAGTTGTTCACCCAGTATCCAAAGGTGGGAGAACGGATGGACACAGGGGAGCCGGAGTTTATGGTCTCATCAGCGAAGAAGATTGGAAAGCCAGTGCTCTTTCGCACGACGGGGTATGGGTCTGTGTTCTTCAAGTTCGGTGTGAATGAGGTGAAAGCCATCGCACCATCGAATGCGAACGCCTACTTCTTCGTTGGTGAACCGACGCCCGAAGGCAACGACCATGTCTGCATGGTGCAGTTCTACCGCATTGAGGCAGACACTTCGAAACGGATAATCCGCGTCGACAAACTTGCCCACGACTACGAGACTATGATGAAGCTTATGAAGAAGGAAGTCGCATAGGCCTCCAGACTATCAAGTTTGTACATTCAAAGGGTGTGCGTAGAGCAATCTGCGCACACCTGTTTTTTATTCACCAACACTTCGAGCCATTTTCCAAGTCTTGACTCTCGAAAACCTGGTGGTATGCTTAGTATATCGCAATACGATACATATGAACCAGCAACTCCTCAAAGGTCATTCGCGCCTCCTCATCCTCGCCGCATTGCGGACGCAGCCAATGCACGGGTACGCGCTCTCGGAATACCTCAAAGGAGAGATGGCCGATGCGTTCAAGTTCGGCGTGGGCATGCTGTACCCGTTGCTCCACAAGCTAGAGAAAGCGCAGTACATTGTCGGGCGGTGGGAAGACGCTGCCGGCCTTCGCAAACGTGTGTACCACCTAACCCCGAAAGGTAAGAAAGAGCTACGGCAGAAGAAAGCCGAGTGGAACACCATGTCGCTCTTAGTGCGGAATATCATTAACCAAGCCGCCATATGACGAACGAACAGTTTCTCCAGGTCTTCCGCCGTCACCTCGCCGTGGGTGGGCCGAAGCGCGCAGAGATCATCGCTGAAGTTGCAAGCCATTTGCAGGAGCAGCCGGCCGATAAGCTGGGCGATCCAAAGCTACTGGCACGCACGTCGAATCGTGTGCATGTGGGGCTCTTCCCCTCGTTCCTGTCCTTGGCTATTACCGCTGCAATAGTCACGGTACTCTTCGATGTCCTCATCCCGTACTTGCAGGTTCGGTTTGATGCGAGCGGTTCCGCAGCATCATTCGTCCAGTTTTTTTGGTCAATCGTCCCACTCATTTCTCCCATCCTCTTCATCTACGGCGCGCACGCCATTAGCCGCATGCGCAACCGCTGGGTCTACACGGCAGTACTCGCAGGAATTTTCACCGTTGGCTTTGCAATCCAACAGGAACTCATGCAAGCAACAGGCTACCTGCTCGTCGCTTCGGTAGATGGGAGCACGTCCGTGTGGACCATCCATATCCAGCCCGTCGTGAACTTCCTCTTGCCCTACGTCATTATTGGGTACGGCGTCATGGCAATAACCGCAGGACGACAACTCATTGTCTCTCGGCATCCCGTCATTGATGTCGCTCTGGCTTTTCTGCTAGGCACCGCTGCTGCCAGGTACCTTATACCCATGATCTGGAATACCATCACGAATTACCACTACACACTAGCCATGTCCGAGTGGTCGGCCGCTGCCTTCAACTACCTCACCTTGGCGAGCATCACCATTGGCGTGCTTTGCGCGGGGGTAGAGTGGTTACGCATACGGTCGGTGCAACGAATCCACCCCACAGCCTACCAGCGGCAATAGCTTCAGCGACGTAAGAAGCA
>CAZHOZ010000053.1:0-6731 GCA_964533895.1 uncultured Candidatus Saccharibacteria bacterium
CGGGCAATGCTCAGGCGACCAGCCTGGATATTTATTTCGGCGGGACTATTTACAACAAGTATCTGGCTAGTGTCGCATGTGCTGCAGCCGGGGCAATTGCAGCAGCCGTTGGTGATTGCACTGAGTGTGGCTCGTGAAATTACCAATATCATCGTGTGGTATAGTTTAGCCTCGTTGCTATTTGGTGCCGGTCTATATGGTCTATCATATCTTATAAAAAAACCTGCCACCTCGATTGGAGCTTCTCCGATTGCTACTCCCCCGACGACTTCAATTGCACCAATGCAGCCTACAGTGAATACGACAGAGCAAACCGGTACTGCCGCATCAGAGCCAACCACTAATACAAAAAGCTAAACTATCCCGGTACGGCTCTTGTAGCGCGGTTTGCGCAGTTCGTAACGAATCATCGAGGCAAATAGCATCAGCATGATTGCAATGTTTGTGATGGGTGCAGCCAGCTGTATGGGGATGTCTTGCTTGGCTTCGAGCGCAATTAAAATACGAGTTAGCATAGCGGCAGCGAGCGCTAAGGTAATTGATAAAAGGTGTACCTGTGTACCTATAATGAGGCTGTAGGCAAGAATAATGATGGGGGCTGAGAAGACAAAAGTCCCACCCAAAACTAAGAAGATGGTGAGTGGAAAATGGAAGCGCAATGCTGGGTAGAAGCGCTGCAAATTATCTTCAATAATGCCACTAAGACCGAGATGGTTTTGGCTGGTCGCCAGATCGCTGGCTCGAAACAGCTGAGCTTGCATACCTTTGGCGCGGGCGCGATGAAAAAGTTCCTGGTCTTCTAAGGGGCTAGCTTTTACATCTTCAAAGCCGCCAAGTTGACGAATCTTGGCGGTATCAAAAGCAATAATAGAGCCGTGGGCGGTAGAGCGCTCGGGGGCGTGCTCTTGTAAGTAGCCGCTGGGGTAGGCGGCTAGCATGAGATACTGGTTGTGACTGAGAATTGCTTTTTGAGCGAGTGATTTATTTTGATCAGCCGATAGGAGCGAGAGTACATCAAGTTTTTCTTGCTCGAGCAGGGTAGCAATTTGAGCGAGAGTATTTGGGAGTAATACCGTATCAGCAGAAATAAGCACGGCGTATTCACCGGTGGCGTGACCTAAGAGTTGGTCGGCCGCCCAAGCATCAACTCCCCAGCCTGCCTCAATTGGTTTAATTGCTACTAAGCGTAAACGCTTATCAGTAAAGTTTTCGGCAATTTTTTTGGTATTGTCTTCGCTGCCAAGGTCGGTAAATAGTACTTCAAAATCTGGGTAATTTTGCCCAAGCGCAGCTAGCAGAGTTGATGAGATATTTTCAGCTTGGTTGTAGGCATGAGTCATGATAGTGATACGCGGCCACTCATCAAGCCTCTGAGTTTTAGGACGCCGAAATACGGCAAAATTGTGAGCAATCAAAAGAATTTGCCCGATTGAGAAGAGGGTGCAGAAAGTCAGAATGTAGTCAATTCTACCCGGCCCCAAATTAAAGGGGTCTGCCAGGTAGAGAATAAGTTGTGTTAGCCAAAAGCCTATCACTCCATTGAGCCACATAAAGTTTGTCCAGGCACGGCGGAATTGCTTAGATTGAGCATCGGAGGCATACTTCAGAAACATTGCTGCGTTTAAGGCATATATGCTTATGAGTAAACCAGCCAGGATAGAAGATGGCCAGGTGACAAGTGTGGTTAATATGGCGCTGGCTACGTAGAGCCAAAATGAAAAGCGGATAGTCTTGCGAGCCCCCCATTGGGTAGCGATGGAACGAATTTTAGCAGCTCGGTCTGGAATGATGTCTTGAATGGCTCCCAGCGCGTGAGAAGCCATGCCCCACAAAAAGAAGGCCGCTGTGGGTAACCAGGGGATGGTGGCTTGGGGACTGACGATAAAGCCAAATACGGCTGGTAAGACAAAATGGCAGGATGAATTGATTGAATCAAGAAATGGAATTTCTTTAAAGCGTAGCCCCTTTATGGAGTAGGTTAGAGCCAAAAATACGCTGATTGCTAGGGTGATTTTTCCAAGTTGCCCAACTAGTGATCCAAGCCACAGCAGGCTTGCTAAATTTGTTACAAATATGACGGCCCACAAAAAACTTCGTGTTTGTGGTGCTACTAATGAACCCTCCAGGCTGCCTTTGCGTGGATTTTTGAGATCTGATTCGTAATCGTACATGTCGTTTACACCATATACGAGCAAGTTATAGGGCAACAAGAAGTACAGAATACCAGCCCAAAATATTGAGTCTAGTTGTCCGCCCGAAAGCAAATAGGCGATTGCAAAAGGGAAAACCGTATTAATCCAGCTAATCGGTCTTGAGACGGCTAGAACTTGCCCGATTTTTTGTACGAGCGGGCTTTTTGGAGCTTGCTTGCGGCGTTGGCTTGAGTTGTGCTTCATATCGATGATAAAAAAAACTCCACAAAATTGGTCCTGTATACAATGCTACCACCAAGTAGGCCAAGTCTTCTATTGGCCAGCTGATTATTTTGAAGCCGAGCAGTTTTTGCCAATCGTAGCGAACGATAGTCAGACTGGTGAGATAAGTATTAAAGATAACCATCATAAAATACAGACAGATACCAGCTAGCAGCAGATGGGGACGGGGCTTGGGTTTGGGATTAAGCTTCCGAATGGTGAGAAGGGCCATCATAACGAAGGCGAGATTTAATAGTAGGTAAGTGAGATTTCTCATGACTTGTGTCGGGCCTCATAATAGCGTTGGGCTACTGCATTAATAATGAGAATTGAGTAGCTGAGGAGTATGAGAAATAAGACTTCTTCAATTGGTAGATTGGCGGTTAGTAGGTTTACTCCGAGCGTATAACGTGGGTTGGTGTAAAAAATACCCAGCGTAATGCCTGCGACATCCCACACTATAAAAAACCCAACCAGTACAGCGATACTCATTAGGGTAGCTTTTCGGGCGGCTACATTTATAAACGCTACCAACTTCCAGCGCCAGTCACAAAGTGTTAATCCGGTAAGACTCAGCACGAGAATAAGCGCATACGTCCAGTTGGTTTCGAGTAATTGCATGGTTCTATTGTATACTGCTTTTTAGCATGAAAAGTACACATAAATCAGCAATAGTAGTTGGGGCGGGCATTGGCGGCTTGGCGACTGCAGCCCGACTGGCGCGCGATGGCTGGCGGGTGAAGATTGTAGAAAAAGAGGCCTTAATTGGTGGCCGGGCTCACCGTATCGATCAAGCAGGATACTGTTTTGATATTGGTCCGACAATTCTTACGATGACCGATGTATTCTACGATACGTTCGCTTATTGCGGCAAAAACTTTGACGATTATATTAAGCTCACGCAACTTGAACCAAACTATCAAGTCTTTTTCCCGGATGGCGAAACAATTGTAGTAAGCTCGAATTTATCACGCTTTGCTCGCGAGCTGGCTCGTATTGATGCAAAAGCCCCCGAGCAGTTTTATAAATTTTTTGCAGACGTAGCGAAGATTTATCGTTTGGCGCGGAATCAGTTTATTGATAAAAACTTTGATAAGCTAACTGATTTTATTAATCTAGAAGCTGGCTTTGCGCTGGTTAAGGGGCGAGGGCTTTATAAACTGTATAATTTTGTCTCGCACTATTTTACTGATCCCCGCTTGAGGCAGCTTTTTTCGTTTCAATCGATGTATCTGGGCGTAACACCGTATGAAGCTCCAGCGGTATATTCGGTGGTGAGCTATATGGAAACTGGCTTGGGCATCTGGTATCCGCAGGGCGGCATGCACGCACTGTCGCGAGCATTTGGCAAGCTGTGTGAGGATTTAGGAGTGGAGATTAATACAGAAACAGCGATTGATCAGATATTGGTAGAAAATAAAAAAGCCGTAGGGGTGCGCTTGGCGTGTGGCGAGGAATTGAAATCTGATATTGTGGTTTCGAATGCTGATTTAGCTTACACCTATAAAAAACTGCTGGCACCCGAACATCGTCGTCGTTATTCAGATAAGAAAGTTGATAAGCTAAGGCAAGCTTCAAGCGCGCTGCTTTTTTACTGGGGAGTTGACCATCCATTGGACGGGCTGCTACATCATAATATCTATTTTTCGGCTGATTTTAAGCATAATTTGGAAGAAATTTTTCAGGAGAAAGTCTTGCCTGATGATCCGGCATTCTATCTGTATGTTCCAACTAAAACCGATTCACATTTAGCACCCAAGGGCAAACATGTATTGTATGTGTTGGTGCCCGTGCCAAATCTAACCGGCGAGGTTGATTGGAAGCAGGGCATAAAAAAAATTCGGCGTCGGGTTCTGGAGCGGATCAAGACAGTTCTAGGGCAGGATATCACCCGCTCTATTGAAACTGAAGCTGTCTTTACACCGGAGGATTTTCTAACGCGCTTTAATCTCACCGATGGTTCTGCCTTTGGCCTCAGCCATCATTTTTTCCAATCCGGCTACTTTCGTCCGCACAATGTGAGCCGCGAAGTTCGAGGGCTTTACTTTGTAGGCGCCTCAACCTATCCCGGTAGTGGTGTACCGATGGTGACCTTATCTGGTAAGCTAGTGGCAGAACGGATTCAAGCTGATGTCAAAAGTGGAAAAATCTCCTGAGTTAGCGGCTGCTATTGCCGAGATAAAAGAATTGACCGACCGTGAGTTGGCAATTTTCTTTGATTTGAGAGCGTCAGAGGCCGGTAAATATGACACCCAGTATAAGCGACTCTTGCAAGAAATGAAGAAGTTTTCATTACGCGGGGGAAAACGGTTGCGACCGTTTATGACCTATCTAGGCTATAAGCTCGGCGGTGGCAAAAATGATGAAGCATTCGCCCGTTTGGCATTGGCTTGGGAAGTCTATCATCTGGGGGCGTTAATCCATGATGATATTATGGATCAAGATAATCAGCGCTATGGAGGATTAAATATTGCTGGTGTCTACGAAAAGCAGCTGAAACGTAAGTTTTCTGAGGATGTGGCTCGTAAGCATGCGCTGAATGCAGCCCTGATGGCGGGAGACGCGGCGATGTTGATGGCTGTGGAGCTTATTGCTACTATCCCTGCCGAACCCGAAGTACGGGATAGGCTTTTGGCAGACTTTTTAAAAATGCATTTTCGGTTGGTTGGCGGTCAATTTGTTGAAGACTCGGCTGCGCTTACGTCCAAGCTGACGCCACGGCAAATTCGCCGTATTTATGTGAATAAGTCTGGTCATTATTCGATGGTGGCGCCGTTGCGCTCGGGTGCCGTGCTGGCGGGTGCAAACGATACTATATTAACGATTTTAGAACGCTATGGTTTGCATGCTGGTGTAGCTTTTCAGATTACCGATGACCTACTTGGTATGTTTGGTTCGGCTAAAGAAATTGGTAAGCCGACCATTACGGATCTACGTGAGGGTAAGCGGACACTACTCATGTATTATGGTGAGCAGTTCGCGAGTGAGGCAGATCGAGCTGTTTTAGCTACCAAGTTTGGCAATCCGAATGTAAATACCCAGGACCTGAAGTTAGTACGAAAAATTTTAACTGACAATGGCGCGAAGGCAAAGACGATATTTACCGCCCAGGCCGAAGCGGATGCAGCCATGAAAGCTATCTCCAAATTGGCTCTGCCGGGAGATTTGCCCAAATTATTCGAAGATCTCACCCGCTACCTCACCGGAAGGAGTAAGTAGCCTTCGTGGCGGCTAGCTTGAGGCAAAGCTATCGGGCATGTCGTCGGGTGACTGCTGAGGCCAGCTCTACGTTCTCTTTGGCGTCATTGCTATTTCGGCGCACTATACGCAAAGACATTCAGGCTCTGTATGCTTTTTGTCGTGTGGCGGATGATGTGGCTGATTCAATTGCACTCAGTGTCGCCAGTAAAAAGACTCAGATTCGGGCGATGCGGCAGGCAATTACGCGGCGCAAGCTGCCGTTAATTGCGCCAGACATTTGGCCGGCGGTGTGGCAGGTAGCAGACAGGTATGCTTTGCCGGAGGAGGAATTACTGGAGGTGCTATCGGGGGTTGGTTCGGACATTGAATTTACTCAACCTAGAACGCTGCGAGATCTCGATAGGTACAGCTATTATGTGGCCGGGGTAGTTGGCGTTTTAAGTGCACGCATCCTTGGGGTAACACACAAAAAAGGCTTCTGCGCTGCAAAAAACTTGGGTATTGCCATGCAGTACACAAATGTTATTCGTGATGTAATTAGCGATACTTCCTTAAAGCGAACTTATATCCCAGTAAGCCTCATGAAGAAATACGGCATAAAACAGGTTGATGACATGGAAGCTAGCCAAGCCTTGCAAGCCGCACTGGCAGAATTGTGCGCTCGTGCTGAAGATTTTTATCGTAAGGCTAAGCTGGGGTTAGCGTACTTGCCAGCACAACATCGTAAGCCAGTTCTGGTTGCATATTGGTTGTATCATGGTATCCTCGAACGAGTGAAGCAAAAGCAGTATAATATAAGTACCGGTCGCGTTCGCCTCAGTCGTTACGATAAGTTACAGGTTGTTTGGCGAGTTTATACAGGCCAGTAAAGCGCTTTTTTATGATAAATAAAACTACATCTGACAGCCCTCAAACGCCGCGCGCCAAACGCATGGTGACGGTTGATGGCGTGCGCTATTCTCTAAATACTGGCGATAAGCTGGGTCCAGCTCTTGCGCGGCGTACTGCACCTTTGGTGAAATCGCATCCAGTTCTTCATCGAGCAGCACGGGTTGGTGAGAAACCATTACCGAAGGCCGTAAAAATCACCTCACATCAGCAAGCTGTGATGCATCC
>CAZHOZ010000054.1:0-6507 GCA_964533895.1 uncultured Candidatus Saccharibacteria bacterium
AAACGTTGGCTTAAAGCTCACAATGGCTGGTGCAGGCTTAGCAGCTACGCTAGCAAGTCGAGCAGTTGGAGCTGGTGCTGGGGTGGCTGGTGCAGGTTTAACTCCATCTGGAATAATGAGCTTCTGCCCGGCCGCTAAAGGCTTACCTTCTAGCTGGTTAAAGCTATCGATCAAGTTAGCACTGGCTTGATAACGTGAGGCCAACTCCTCGAGCGTTTCGTTGCCACTAGCAGTGTAGAGCAGTCCATTGACGGGTAAAATCGTTAGCTGTGAACCTGGCTTGAGAACGGCATCAGCAGCCAAATTATTTGCCCACAGCACCGTATCGCTAGTAACACCATATTTTTGGGCAATTGCTGAAACAGTTTCGCCGACAGCAACGACATGCATGCTTACCGTTCGATTCGCAACTCCACCACTGGCAATAGGCGCCCGCTTAGTGAGAAACGACTCGCTAGTGGTTGTCAATTTAGTCTGTCCAGCCACTGTGGCAGCGCGCTCCTTCACGTCGGCAGTGATGAGCGAATGGCTCTGTTCAGCTAAAATTGCACCAGCCGCCAAAGTGGTTGAGCGATCCTCGACAGCAGTCGCACCACGACCACCACCCTTAAGGCCAGTGATACTCTCGGCCTGAATTTTACCAGCAGCAACTACAAATATTGCACCGGCAATTACTAGTGCATGCGAGGCGAAACGCCAGGCGCCACCATGCGAGATTGATTTTTTTATTTTGGTCCCATGCCCTTTTAGGGACAGTCTGGACGAGCGTTGATTTGCATCCTCTTTAATATCTGAGGTGTTTGTCTGAGAAGAAGTCTTCGCGGCTCCATTCAGCACACCTATTGTAGGGTTTGCCGATGAAGCAATGCTTGGGCTTATTCTACGAATACAGCACTCCGTTGCTTGCAGCTGTCGGTTCTACTTTTGGTTGTTATCTAAAAGTAACCCGCTGATATTCAAGCTTTTGTTAACTGTCATCGCAGTCGGTCTCCACTCTTGGTGGACAAGTGCACAATCGACCTTAAATTAATGTATTCGTGCACCGTATCAGACTGGACTGACAGGAGTTTTTGAAAACGGACTGTGGAGTAAAGCGGAGGGACACCAGCAAAATCGGCTTACAACTCCACCACAGACTTTCAAAAAGCTACGTCCGCTATACTAGCAAAGCCATGCGGGGGTGTCAATGAGTCATTTCCTATCTGTTAGAAGAGCTTTTTTGGTGCAAATACTCTGATAATTTTATACGTCAGTCATCCACAACTTTAGGCAAGTTTTTTGCCTATTTCAGGTATTTCTGAATATTTGCCTGGTGCTCAGCGTAGGTTTTGGCAAAATACACTTGTCTATCTTTGCCGATAAAGAATAGGTAATCGTTGGGCGCAGCATACAGCACAGCCTTAATTGAGTCGAGACTGGGATTGCAAATCGGTGTTGGTGGAAGACCTTTTGTTCGATAGCTATTATAGGGCGAATTAATAGTCAAATCTGCCGCTGATGGTACCACTTTGCCGGTTACATAATTAATCGTTGGATCACTCTCCAGACGCATGCCTTGCGCCAAACGATTATAGAAAACCGCTGCAATACCGGCGCGATCATCGCTTTTAGCGGCCTCTTTTTCCACCATTGAGGCAAGAATAAGTAGTTGATAAGGTGTGAGTTGAGCCGCATATGGGTGGATTGTCTTGCCTGCTTCTGACTTTGGACTCACCAATAACGGCAGAGCTTCTGAGCGAAATACTTTGAGCATTTTCTGAGCTAAGTCAGTGATATCCTGAGTTTTTAGCACTTCAAAGGTACCAGGAGAATACACTCCTTCGGGATTCGTCGTGCCAACTGGAGCAGCCAGCTCTTTTAGGAGCCGCTGTGCCTCTGGTTGCGACTTGGCTACTACCTCAAACCCTTGTCCCTTAAAATCTGTATCACTCTCAAGGACGGCAGCAATTTGCTTAATTGTTTTGCCTTCAGCAATGGTAACCTGGCGCGCAGCAATTTTGCCAGAAGCCAAATAATCTACAATTTCCACCATCGTCATAGCTGGGGAGAGCATGTACGGACCGGGGCGAAGTTGCCCACGAGCTGGCCCCAGACGCGCGTAGAGACGAAACAGGCCATCGCTTGTAATGATTTTAGCCTGGGCAAGCTGTGCTGCGATTGAGTCAATCGAGCTGCCTTCCTTAATAGTGATGAGCTGTGGAGCACCAGTACCAGCAGGAGTGTGAATGGTATAGAGCGCCCATCCAAGAGTAAATACCGCGACAAGCACCACAACCGAAATAATTACGACAATCGATTTCGCAATCCGACGGCGCACAGAAGGTCGCTTGACGGTATGGATGGCATGGCTCGAACCTAAGCTTTGGCGAGGTGGCTTCGGTGGCACCGCTATTCGACCATGCTTTCCATATAGTCATCTAAAAGGATGGCCGCTGCCATCGCATCAAGCTGGGCTTTTTCTTGATCACGCGACAATCTGCCTAGCCTTTCTCGAGCCCGTTCTGAAGTTGCAAATTCGTCGTGCAGCACTATATGCAGGCCAGATGCGTCCGCCAGTTCGCCGGCAAAGTTGCGAGCTTTACGAGTTTGCATGGTCTCATGCCCATTGATATCACGTGGTAGCCCCACAATTACCGTTTCAATTTTTTGCTTACGGGCAATCTCAGCAATTTGGTACAGAATATCTCCCTCATTTTTCAAAGTACAAACTGGATCTGCCCTAGTCTCGTCTTTAGGCTTTACGGCAATACCCACGCGTACATCACCGGTATCCACGCCAAGTAACGGCTTATGGATTGCCTCCTCGATGTGCTCTGCCCCCATGTCACTCATTTAGTTACCGATATCTCAACCTTAATGTTACTGGTTGGAATGGGCATATTTGGTACCAGCGGCCAACCATCAACGGTAGCACCCGTCACATTTGGATATTGCTTATCGATATCTGGTACTTCTTTTTTAGCCTTGCCGGCAACTTCTTTTTTCAGTTTCTCAGTATCAATTGGCTGACCAATGTAAGCTACCGTGGACATCGCGTAACTATAGCCAGTTTTAGTTTGCCCCTTCGCGATTAGTTTAGCTTGATCTAGGCCGGCATCAAGCACTTTTGAGCCGTTTTTTAGATCTGAGGCAAGTGCTTTCTCAACAACTTGCGTGAGATCATCCTCACTCGCGGCCAAAATTGTATACTTGGCTCTCACATTTACCGTAGTGTTCGTAGCTTCAATGCCAACCGCTGGACTCGCCGACTGTGTGGCAGCTGTCGCCGTTAGCGTGTCATCAAATACTTTTTCATCGTCACCGGCTTGCTTTCTTAGATCTGTCAGTGCCTCAGCTTTTGCCCCCTCTATGAGTGTTTTTACGGCAGCATCTACATCGGCCTGAGAGACTATCTTGATCTTTTTTGAAACTCCACCAGATGTCGTACCGGTACCGGAAATACGTGAAGACAGACCAACGACCGTAAACGAGGCATTTGAGAGATTGTACGCGTCACCATTTTCGGTGGCAGTAATCTCGACTGCAACAGACTTAGAGTTACACACCGTACCACCGCCAGAAAACTCTCCCTCCGGAAGTGTTGCTGCGGCACTCGTAACAAACACCTTACCCGATGCTGAAACCTTCGTACCGGCTGGCAGCGTACGGGTGGTCGAATCTTCGCAATTTTTAAGCGCAACCGATCCACTCGCTTTCGAGCCAACGTCCTTTTCACCAGTAGCTGCCACGCTTTGTGATAAATCTTTGCTGATCTCCAAAGTCTGAGCTGCTACCGCATTACCCGATGTTGAGCCAGTGGTAACCAACGTAAACTGAGTATTTACATCTCGCCTATCAGCTGCTGCCTGCACATTCACCTTAGCAGTTTGTACAAACGCCGAGAGCAACCACATCAGTAAAATAGCTCCAACAGCCGAAGCACCCACCCAGATCCATTTCTGAAATTTATTATAATTCGGCACCTTGCCACGACCAGAGGATTTTGATTTCTTATTTTTCTTAGGTTTTTTTCGCGTGTCAGCTGGTTCATCAAAACGCTGCACCGGCAACTCATCCTCTCGAGCCTTGCCTGCCTCCTCCTCGGCCGCCTCGGCAGCTAAAGGCGAGGTTAGTACCGCAGCCGTCGCCGCGGCTGCGGCGGCTTTCGCAGCTCGTGGTTCAGCTTCGGCCTCCGGCACACTGGCTTCGGCTTTGACATTTTTTGCAACGGCTATGCCAACTTTTCCAGCTAGAGCAGTAGCAGCCTTATCTCCTGTAACCAACACTAATTTTTTCTTTTTTGAGGTAGCCGCTTTTTTTAATAGCTTAAGGTTTACTACACTTTGCAAAAGCGGCGAACGCGGTGGCACCACAATGCGCACCGTATCGGCCTTGACTTTTTTAAGCTTGGCGATGGCTTCGGTAATCTCGGCATCGTGCTCGAGATAGATAATACTGTCGTCGTGTGTGCTCATGTCATAACCTCTTCCTGTATTGAAAAATCTATCTGGACGATGCTCTGTACCGAGTTATCGCACCAAAATTTAGTACTTCGATAACGTGCAACGAAACTATATACGAATACACTCAGAAGACTTAGTGGCCAGAAACGAAATGTGATATAAGAGTTGCCCGACATAAGAAGTTATAGATATCATTATACAAGAAGTCAGAGAATAAAAAAGAAACCACTATCTCTGTGTGGAAATATAGCTTCTTTAAAGCGCTATACGAGTAGTAAACCACTGCACCTATGCATAGTTCAAATAGAGAGCGTGCGGCTCAAGCGCTGTAAAAGCTGCTCGCCCTTAGCTTCACTCCCGACTATGTCAAGCGCTAGATTGGCTAACCCCATTGGAGTAATATCCTGTGGGCTGGTGAGGCGACCAGTATGATCAAGAACTCGATTCACATCAGCTGGTGCGACAAAATCAATCTTTGGCTTACGAGCAAATGGCAAATCTTTATACCAATCAGTTTGCAAGATTTTTTTGATTTCCGGCAAACCCGATCCGCCTCCGCACAAGAGGATGCGATTTGGCAAATGATCAAGCTCATCAAACTCCGATAGAGAAAGCTCCACGCCAGAAAGCCAAACTTCAACATCGGTTTCGAGGGCTTCAGCTACGGCCGACTCTTCGGTCTTGGTGAGGGTACCTGCCGAATGCTCCAGCTTGATCTTTTCAGCTTCTTCAAAGCCGACACCCATGCTCTGAGCAATCCTCTTGGTAAAACTCCGACCACCGATGGCAAACATCTTGGTTCCCACAACACCACCATTATTAACTACCGCAATGTCTGAAGTACCACCGCCAATATCAATAAAAACAGCTGAAAACTCAGTTGAGTCATCCGCTCCAACGCTCTTGGCAACAGCAAAAGGTTCGGCCGCAATGTTAATTAGGTTCAAATCCAAGTCACGTGCTACCGACTGCAAAGCACCAAGATGAACCATCGGTGCAAAGGCCGTAAATACCGCTATCGACACATCCTGTCCCTGAAAGCCAATCGGGTTTGTCACGCGGTAACCATCGATTGTCACATCCACCACCGCCGCATTCACCAGCTTAACCTGCATATCATTACTGCCCGTCTCCCACGATAGCTGGTCACGTACTTTATCAAAAGCCGTGCGCTGAACGCGCTCAATAATGTCTTTGAGTTCTACCATATCAATCTGAACCTCTGGTCGGGCTCGACGGTAACTGACAGTCGTACTCATACCCTTCACCAGCTCGCCGGCGATGCCAATCACGGTATTACGCGCCACCACGCCAGACATTTTTTCGGCCGCGCGCAAAGCCTTGTCGCAGTTATCGACCACCCCAGCAATATCAGTAACTGCACCTCCAGCCATATCAGTAAGTCGTTGGTGCTGTTTGGATGCACCAATTATCTCGACATGATCGCCCTTCACCTCACCAATCAGCGCTTTCACATATTCGGTACCAATATCCAAAGACACAATATAAGGATCCTGTTTTACGGCCGACCCGTCTTTAGAGAACTTGGTAAATTTGGGAATTTTTGGAAGCTTAAGCGCCATATGTATAATATTTTACCACGTGCTATGAGTCTCTTGAAAAAAAGTCACTTTTAGGAGATAATTACGCAGATTCGCACCTTAAAAAGAAAGGTTCAAGCAATGGTAACACCAAGATATGACTATCGATCTGGTGAAGACCCGCCTGCCGTACGTGAAGTAAAATGGCTACTCGATCTTGTAACTTTCCTGCTGCTCGGCTGGTGGCTTGCCCGCATCAAATACCGCTGGCCCGCATCAGCTACGGTGATAAATCAAATTCCCAACGCCATGTCAGTGAGCCGAATTCCAATATCGCCACTGGTAGCATGGTTTCTCACAATCGCCATCTGGCAGCAAAACACAGACGCAGCTTGGCAATGGTTCGCCTGTGTAGCTGGGCTAATTCTGCTCGATGGGCTTGATGGCCCGCTCGCCAAACAGCTAGACGCCGTCTCCGACTTCGGTAAAGCCATCGATCCAGCGGCCGATAAGGTACTAATCTT
>CAZHOZ010000055.1:0-6380 GCA_964533895.1 uncultured Candidatus Saccharibacteria bacterium
GCCCGAGTTTGATCAAGATATTCGAGCTTGGTCTGCTTGCCACGAGCTTCGACAATTAGCCCCAATACTGCCCCAATATAATTCGAAGGCGTGACAATTTCACCTCGCACCCACGGCTCAGCGATAGTAGCAATTTGTGATTGATCCGGTAGTGCACTGGCTTGCTCAATCATGTCTGTCTCACCATTTGTGCGCTCTACTTCATAACTAACGCTCGGACTGGTTACAATAAGATCAAGGTCAAACTCCCGCTCCAAACGCTCTTTAATTATCTCCAGATGCAGAAGACCCAAGAACCCGATGCGCACGCCAAAGCCGAGTGCGGCTGAAGTTTCTGCCGTATACGACAACGAAGCATCATTCAATGTCAGTTTTTCGAGCGAGTCTTTTAGTTTTGGATATTCTTCTTGGCTGGTGGGATAAAAACTGGCAAAGATAAGTGGCTGAACTTTTTTATAACCGGGTAGCGGTACTTCGGCAGAACGCGCTGTAAGTGTAACCGTATCGCCTACGCGAGCAAACTGAACCGACTTAATATTAGTCGTGATAAAGCCAATCTGACCCGCACGCAGATCATTATCTTCCACGCGCAATGGCGTCAAATGCCCAACCTCTAGAGCGAGCGACTCACTCCCAGACTGCATAAGAGTAATCTCAGCATTTTTAGGAATAGACCCGCTCATCAAACGCACATACAGTATTACGCCTCGATATCCGTCAAAAACCGAATCAAAAATAAGTGCGCGCGTCGGCGCGTGATCTACTTGTGGTGCGGTAACCTCAGCGATAATCCTATCTAGAAGCTCCGCCACACCCTCACCAGTTTTTGCCGAAATCTTACCAACCGAATTAGGATCCACCCCTAAAAGATTACCTATCTCTTGAGCTACTCGCTCTGGCTCCGCAGCTGGGAGATCGATTTTATTCATCACTGGAATAATAGTCAGCCCCGCCTCAATCGCCATATACACATTGGCAAGCGTTTGTGCCTGAATACCCTGACTGGCATCCACCACCAAAATTGCCCCCTCCACCGCCTCTAAAGAGCGACTGACCTCATAGCTAAAATCAACATGACCAGGCGTATCGATAAGATTGAGCTCATGATCCTGCCACTGCATACGAGCCGGCTGAAGCTTAATCGTAATCCCCTTCTCGCGCTCCAATTCCATCGTATCCAAGAGCTGAGCCTTCATATCGCGCGTGGAAACAGCGCCAGTTATCTCCAAAAGCCGATCGGCTAGAGTCGACTTACCGTGATCAATATGGGCGATAATACAAAAATTACGAATTTGCGACGACATCTTCTCTTCCCCCTAGGCTCCGATGTGCTTTCTTAAGCGCTTACGATAACGAGATTTTACTAGTCGCAACACCATATCTGCCTCTTTCACTTTTAAGAGTTTTGTGGAAATGAAGTATACGAAGCCACCAACGGTACAAATAAATGCAAATTTTGGACCGAGCGTACGCCAGCCAACATCACCGCGCAAGAGCGGAAATAGCGACACAATCATCATATACATCACCGAAGCCATAGCAAGCGTCGCTAAGCTGATGCGTACCCCGGCCTGAAAGATACTGCGCCCACCATAGGAGCCAATTTTACGACGCAAGAGAACCATCAAAATTACTAATTCAATAGATGTAGCCAAAGAAAGCGCCATCGCCAGCCCTGGAGTTCCGAACATCTGCGCAAACAGATAGCTGAGTGGGATATTAATAAACAGTGTAAAAATGCTGGTAAAAAGCGGCGTTTTCGTATCTTCCAGCGCGTAAAATATTCTCGCCACCACAAAAAATAGGCTCTGCGCCACAATCACACCAGCAAACCAACCAAGTGTGTCGGCAGTAGTCTGATCACCAAAGCCCAAAAGTAAGCGCACAATATAGCCGCGCAGTACGACGGTAATTGCCATTGATGGAATGACCAGAAATAGCACCAGAGATAGAGTGCGCACAATTTCGTGTGGAAGTTTGTGTTTATCTTTAGACTTGGATGCACGGATTAAGGTTGGAAATACGGCAGTAGCAATTGCACCACCAAATAAGCCTAACGGTACATTTTTTAAGTTGTTTGCAAAGTAATAGCTCGAGAGCGACCCTGCCGCCAACTGTGAGCCAATAGCTGTTTCGACAATAGTGTTAATTTGTTCAATACCGAGATCGAGCGAACGCGGCACCATGAGCTTAAGCACACGAATAACTGCTGGATGCCAAAACTTGATACTTAAAGTGTAGCGAAAACCAAGACCCGCCAAGCCAAATGACTGCATAATAGCCTGCAAGGCAGTCCCAGCCACCACACCCCACGCCACGCCATAAATGGGTTGAGCAAAGAGCGGCTCTAGAAAGAGAATGCCAAAAATAATACCGATGTTATAAAACACGCTCGCCAAAGCAAAAAGCACAAAGCGCTGAAAAGCTTGCTGAATAGCGCCAAAAATAGCTGAAATTGCAAAGAATAACGGTGTAATCAGTAAAATACGCGTTAGATTGACTGTTAGCCCCATGCGCTCAGCATCAAAGCCTGGCGCGATAATTCTTACCAGTGGTTCGGCAAAAATAAAAGAAAAAATCCCAAAAACTGCGGTTATAAGCAACAATAAATTTAGAAGAGTACTGGCAACTTCCCAAGCCTCATTAATCTTTTTCCGCTCCAAGTACCCAACAAAGACGGGAATAAATGAAACAGCAAACGCTCCCGAAACGAGTAATGTAAACAAAAGATCTGGAATGCGAAAAGCCGCTGCATAGGCATCGGCCTGAGGTGACAAGCCAAAATTAGATGCCAAAAGGCGATCTCGCACTAACCCCAACAAACGACTCAACAGATACGAAAGTGAAATAAGTACCGCTGCCATCGATATTGAGCGACGCTTATTGACCTTGGAAAGAATTGTACGAACGGAGCGTTTCATCATAATCTAACTTTTTTTAAGCCCATGAAAATAAGTTGGCCCCGGGCTCAACATGTGCTTCTGGTCACACCTGTGAGCTACCGAGAGCCAACCTCACTTTCTGTTAACAGCCTAAACTCTACTATTTATTTTACCGGTTTTTTATCTTTTGGGGGAGTCTTTTTCTCTTTATCAACAGAATCAAACAATGCCTCAAACTCCTTACCCTCGATTGTCTCCTCTTGAATCAGTTTGTCTGCAATCTGATCAAGCTTAGCTCGATACCGGATAATGGTTTCTTCTGCGCGCTTCGAGGCCTCACGAATTATACGAGTAACTTCATCGTCAATCTTATCCTGTGTCTGCTCAGAATAATTTCGTCCTTCTGCAAACGAGCGCCCCAAAAAGACTGACCCTTCGTGCGAACCAAATACCTGGTTGGTTAGTTCGCGACCCATTCCGTACTCAGTTATCATGCGCCGGGCGAGCTGGTTGGCATGCTTAAGATCGCTCTCGGCGCCAGTTGTCACATCGCCAAAGACAATTCTTTCAGCAGTACGACCACCAAGACTCATCGCTACATCATCGAGAAAATCTGAAACCGAATGCAGATGTTTATCCTCCACAGGCAGACTCCAGGTGACCCCTCCAGCCATGCCGCGCGATACGATAGATACCTTATGTACTGGATTACAATTTGCCAAAATATGCGAAAGTAGAGCGTGCCCAGCCTCGTGATAAGCGGTAATTTTTTTCTCCTTTTCGTTGAGGACATGACTCTTACGCTCAGGCCCCAAAGCGACTTTCTCCACTGCTTCATGGAAGTCAGCCTGAAAGATTTTTTTCTTATCTTGCCGTGCGGCATAGATTGCAGCCTCGTTAGCAATATTCGCAAGATCAGCACCAGACACTCCAGGTGTTTTGCGAGCAATTTCTGCCAGATCAATATCTTTGTCGAGTGGCTTCTTTTTTGTATGTACGCCAAGAATTTCTTCGCGCTGCTTCATATCTGGTACATCAATCGTAACACGGCGATCAAAGCGGCCAGGTCTGAGAAGTGCTGGATCCAACACATCCGGACGGTTAGTCGCAGCCATCACAATTACATTCGTACCCTGCTCAAAGCCATCCATTTCTACCAAAATTTGATTAAGCGTCTGCTCACGTTCATCGTGTCCACCGCCCAGGCCGGTCCCACGCTGACGTCCAACCGCATCAATTTCATCAATGAATACAATACATGGAGAATTTTTCTTAGCTCGTGCAAACAAGTCGCGTACCCGGCTTGCACCAACACCCACAAACATCTCCACAAACTCAGAACCGGAGATAGAAAAAAATGGTACCGCCGCTTCGCCAGCTACAGCTCGTGCCATCAAAGTTTTACCAGTACCAGGAGAACCGAACAGCAAAACACCCTTTGGAATCTTCGCGCCTAACGCCTCAAACTTCTTTGGATACTTTAAGAATTCAACAATTTCTTGCAGCTCCTGCTTAGCTTCTGCGGCACCAGCAACCCACCCACCGACACCCCCCCCCCCCACCGCCCGCCCCCGAGCGACCAACGCTCATAGCGGCATTGTTCTGCCCCTGAGCCTGACGCATAATGAAGTAGAAGAAACCAATAATAAATACCACCGGCAAGAAGGCAAACAGGGCATCCATCCACTTGCCCGAACCATCATCAGGGTTTTGCGGATCAACTTTTACTTTTGCGTAATCCACACCATAATCTGTCAATATAGCATTCGCTTCCATGAAAGCTTCCTGCTTCTGACCATCCTTCAGCTGAATAAGCAACTGCTGACCGTGCACCTTTATCGACTCAACATTGTCCTTTCTAGTCTCTTCCAGTAAGCGAGATAAGGAAATCGACTGCGGTTTGTCTTGAGTTTGATTGTTTAAAAGCAAAAGTCCAACCAGAACCACAACCCCAATTAGGACATACATCATATTGCGTGGAATTTTTTTCACCATACTTTACCTACCTTCTAAAAACTATGCAGCTTTTACTGCCAACGTGTGTGCCGGCGCATCCACCCCAGTGGGGACAAAATGACGACTATGAGCCAGTCGCGGTACCAACGCTACCTCGTTTTTCTCAGTTACCACAATTGGCCACGTTAAACGCTCACTTCTAGGAATTTTTCTATCAACAAAAATATCTTGAATTTTCTTTGTGCCCTGCATCCCCAGTGGTGCCATTCTATCACCCGACTGCCAGCTGCGCACATAATAGACCTGCGGTATCAGTTGATGGGCAGCCAGATAGGCATCTTCGTCCACCCGACCAGCCTGGAGTGCTAGTTCAAATTTACCAAAACGTAGTGCTTGGCCTACGAAAAGTTGCCGAGTCTCATCTGAGGCAGCGTGCTCGGGTGTTGCCGAACGCAAGACGAACTTTACTCTATCATATTCTCGTATCATCAGCAACCCAGGCAAAGCCTCTGAAAAGCTGCCCGAGCCAGCTTGTCCCCACCAGGACAGGGCAGCATCCAGATTGTGTTGCGAGATACTGCGTCCGAACGTTAATTTACGCGCCATGTGAGAAAGCAAATTCAGTTGCACTAGAGGCGAAAGCCGTAAGAATTTTGCCCTGTCCAGTTCATAGCCACCGCTAATCTCATCACTAATTTCTGATAACACATGATCCAGCTTTCGATCAATCCGGCTGTTGATATCATCCAGGTGGTTAATCCAATTAGCAAGATTGTTATGATAATAGGCGTCTTGAGTGGGTGCAAAATGAATCAGTTCATGTCGAATTAAATTACGTGTAAATGATCTGTCATTATTGGTTTCATCCTCGCGCCACTGCAAATCTCGTGACGCTGCGTAGGTAATAAGATCCCCCCTACCGAAGCCAATTAGAGGACGCACCACTATATCGCGCCCAAGACCCAAACTAGCCAGACCTACCCGATCGGCACCACGAATCGCATGCCAGGCCGCTGTCTCGAGTCGATCGTTTTTATGATGTGCGGTAATAATTTTATTAGCACCCGACTCACGACGAACTTCTTCCAGCCAACTATAACGAGCCTGCCGGAGCGCCCCCTCACTCTGTCCCGACCTAGGTAAAACACCCAACAAATACTTGTAGCCATACGTATCCGCGAGAGCCCCCACAAACGCCGCATCTTCTGTGGAGCTCGCGCGCTGGGCGTGGTCAAGGTGCGCCACGATAAGCTTCCAGCCCCATTTTTCTTGCAAGCGATGTAAAAGATCTAAGAGCGCAACCGAATCGCGCCCACCTGAAACCGCCACGATATAAGTACCGTGCTCTGGCAGTATTGCTCCCTGCATAAGAGTTTCTTCAAGTCGCTTGAGCATATACTTCCATTGTAGAGCAGTTGAGCCTTGAGTGCATCTAGGCTCTACTTAGTAGCCCAAGATGTAACGTCAACAATGAAGGATCGGGTCGTATTCCGTCCGGCTATAATAAAATAGTTAAAGCTATTTCTTCTTCGCTTCTATCAC
>CAZHOZ010000056.1:0-6380 GCA_964533895.1 uncultured Candidatus Saccharibacteria bacterium
AGAATGAAGCAAGCACTAACTTGCTGCGGAACGCCGGGCACACCGACGTTGAACCACACCGGCGAGTTGAAAGCCGCTCTTTGTGACACCAGAATATAGGTGAGCTCAGCCCGAAAGATCTCACGTTCTTGCTCACTAGCGAAGTAGCCTTCCTCATCGCCCCACGTGGTGATTGTATTCACCAGTCGGTCAATGAGTTGCTTGAGGCTCCACTCCCGCTCCGGCGAGCCAAGTGAGCCACGGAAATACTTCTGTGACACAATATTGGTCGCGGTCTGCGACCAAGTACTCGGAAACTCCACATCAGTTTGCTCGAAAGCTACCTGACCAGTCTCACGATTGCCGATGAAGGCCGTGCGACTTTCCCATTCGAATAGATCGTATGGGTGAACTTCGGGCGACGTAAACCGGCGCTCGATACCTAGAACACTCTGATCCATGACGGATCTCCTTTTCTCTAAGCCGATTTGAAGGTACGCTACATATAGCGTAAGCCTAATTAGTATATACGCTACATGTCGTATAATACTAGATGTTTAAGATAAAAAGTTGTGGATAACTAACAAATACTAGAAATCAAAGAATTCACCAAGAAAAGATTCTTTCTTTTTACGGTACTGACTATGTTTATCGGGGCGATTATGCCGATCGTCATATTGTGCTTTTTGGCGATCATGTTCGCCTGATAACTCTCGTCGTGATTGAGAAAATTGATCATTCTTATCGATAATTTTATCGAGTTCTCCACGGTCAAGCCATACGCCACGACATTCGGGGCAGTAGTCTATCTCTACCCCTTGTCGTTCACTCATTACAAGCTGATTGCCATCGACTGGACACTTCATAATTATAGAATTATACCATACATAAATACCCCCGCACGTCATTAGTGCGGGGTTTATGACAATGAGATACGGGTTTATTAGTAGACGAGCGCACTGCACCCAATCTATGCCTCGAGCTGATCGAGCGCGTAAGCCACATAACTATGCAAAGCTGGATGCCATATTACGCCCAAATGGTCCGCCCAGCCATCAACGAGCTCAATTCCTCGGCTGCGGGTGAGTCCAATTCTCACCAACAGTGGATGTAGCCTCGCCGGTGCCAGCACAACATTATTCGCACCTTTCACGCTTGATGCGAACCAAGGTACAACCAACTCATCAAATACCGAGTACAGCGAATACACATTCTCAGTATCATATGACTTATCTTCACGCAGTTCGTGCAGAAATCGCGAATGAGCCGCCATTGTACGCACTGCCGGCAGCCGCAGCAAGTGGCCGAGGTTCGCTAGCCTAGTGCCATGAAACGGCCCTCCAAACCCGAATACTGCCCTGACCAAAGAAGGATATGCACGAGCATGATGTAGGGCGATTAGTGCGCCTTGACTATGGCCAACCAGAAGATAGCGTCTCCCATCATCTGGAGTATGAAAGACCTCACCAGCAAGCTGCCCAGCCGCCTCATCAATCCTACCTAAACCTAGCTTTGGAATTGCCTTGACCGAAACTGGATATCCCCTTTGCTCAAACAAGTCAGCCAAGCTATGATACGCAAAAGTAGCAGCAGGCGGGCAAAAAGTCCCCATGTATATAACCACCGCTGTGTCAGTCTGTTGACAGCCCTGATCCAGCATTATACACCTCCTTTTGGATTTTCAAGATACGAGCAGAATGCTTATTGGTAATGCTTGAAAACGAGTATGCACCGAGTCAACTAAAAAGTAAATCCTTTAACCACCGGCAGCTTGACACCACTCCACCTACCGCACAATATAAAGAAGTAATGCTCTTACTTATTATCACTATTCAAATTAGTGTTGCCGTTTTTTTTATCCGCTATCTAACGCGCAGCGATCGTGGCAGCAAAGAACCCAAGTCAGGGATTCGGGCAGCCGTTGGATTTGGGCTATTGGCACTTTTTTTGACCATCGCACTAACTCTAATCCTGCAGTTATTTCCGGGTATTAAAGATATTGCCCTAATTGACCCAGAACAAATCAAGCAGGGTAATGTTAATGTCGGTAGTATCTTTCTAGTTATGCTACTCGTGGGTGTCATTGAAGAAGCAACTAAGGCGCTACCCATCGCGCTATATATTTATAAAAAACCATACTTTAACGAAATTACTGATGGTATATTTTACTTTGGGATTGCCGGTATTACCTTTAGCACTATTGAGACTATCTTCTATACACTAGATGGTGGTACAGGTATTGGAGTTGGGCGCTTAATCATCACGCCATTTCTGCACACCGGCCTCTCAATGTGGTTCGGCTATACTTTAATTCGCTATAAGCTCGGTGTGGGTAGCTTGTATATGATAATAGTCGCCTTCATCAGCTCGATGCTATTACACGGCTTATACAACGTGGGCATGTCTTTAGGGAATGTAGGATTTTTCCTAATATCGATAGTGATTGCAATATTGTTAAATGTGGGAGTGTTCCTGCTTTATAAAAAAGCGCAAAGAGAAGATATTAACATAGGTAAAGCAACAAGCAGTGGTGATTTTTGTCGCAATTGCCACCAACCTAATCCACGGCACACTCTCTTTTGTGAAAAATGTGGACAGCGTACTTAGGCTCAAAAACTAAAAACATCCGAAAAGATGCTACACTAAAACTAACTATGGCTCAGGATATTATTTGCCCATACTGCCATCAGCCCACCAGTGCTGATGCTACATTTTGTGGCAATTGCGGTCGACAACTGAGCAACCCTACCAAAACCACCAATACTCCAACCAATCCTCCCGCCCCTCAGCCCAATCAAGTCGCTGCATCTAACGACGCATTCCAAAAAGCTACAACCCCTGCCAATTCACCAGTAATTGAACACTCCTCAACCGCCAGTAATCCTCCCCTCACCGCATCGCCAACCTCAACGCCAGTACCAGTCGTTGCCAAAGATACATTTTTTAAGCTACCTCGACTACCTCGATTTATTAGCGTAACTATTGTCATTATTTTTGGATTACTAACACTAATCTTTTTTCAATCTATTTTTCGTGCTGAAAAGATTTGGGGAGAGCAAGATACTCAAGGGCTAACACGAGAAGAATACATTGACTCTATGAGAGTGATGGGATTAATTACAACCACTATATCATTCACTATCACAATATTTGGCGTAGCTTGTTTTAGACACCCAAAAGTCAAAAAATAATTTTATATAATCAACATTGAGTCACCGTAAGACAGGAAACGGTAGTTTTTCTGAAGTGCATGTTCGTATGCTTGCCGCAAAAATCTTTCACCAGCAAAAGCTGCCGCCATTTGAATAACCGTTGACTCCGGCGCATGAAAATTGGTTAAGAGTGCATCCACGACCCGAAAAGTATGTCCGGGGTGAATAAATATATTGGCTTCTCCACGTACATCTTGTGTCGTACCACCCAGTAGATCTTCAGCGATATATTCAAGCGCACGTGTTACCGTTGTACCCACTGCGACCACCTTATGACCGTTCTTTTTGGTGGCGCGAATTTGCTCGACAGCTTGGCTCGAAATTTCAAAATACTCTTTGTGCATAATATGATCCTGTACCTTGTCCGTGCGAATTGGCAAGAAAGTCCCCCGCCCAACATGCAGTGTGAGATACACAATCTTAACACCTTTGCCCTCAATTTTTCCCAGCAACTTTTCTGTCATATTAAGTGATGCTGTTGGTGCCGCCACCGAACCTTGCTCGCGAGCAAAAGTTGTCTGATAGCGCACCGCATCCTCGGCGTTCGCCCGCCGACGAATGTATGGAGGAAGTGGTGTTGCGCCATACTCCTCGGCAATGGTCATAATACTACGATCAGCCTCAATAATCGCCTGACCACCACCTAACACCTCAGCCACCCATAATTTTTGCTGACCCACACACAAGACATCGCCCGCACGCAACTTACCACGGTGCACGACTTGAGCCTGCGTGTGGGCCAACTGCCTTGAGTGTTTTTCGGTAAGCATTAATTCGCGCTGGCGACCATCGATAAATCGAGCCATAATTCGAGCTGGCATCACTTTGGTGTCATTCAAAACAAGTGTATCGCCAGGCTGCAAATACTCAATTACATCCGGATAGCGTCGGTCCTCTACATTTTGTGTGTCACGATGCAGTACCAGCAGCCGAGAGGCTCCACGCACTTTTGGCGGGTTTTGGGCAATTTTTTCTGAAGGTAAATGATAAAACTCAACCGCCACCTACAGCTCCGTAAGATCGGGTCGATTGGCTTCAGTTTTTTTTATGGCATCCTGCCTACGCCACTCGCGAATCTTAGCGTGATTACCACCTAGCAGTTCTTCCGGTACTTTCATACCGCGGAACTCCTGTGGGCGAGTGTAATGCGCGTACTCGAGCAAACCTTGCGAAAAACTTTCTTCCTCGTGTGAGCGCTGATCCCCCAGCACTCCAGGTAGTAAACGCACGATGCTATCAGCCACTGCCATGGCTGGGATTTCTCCACCCGTCAGCACGAAGTCGCCCATCGACACCTCTTCGTCCACAATTGTTAAAATTCGCTCATCAAAGCCTTCATAGTGACCGCATAGAATGATCAATCCCCGTTCTTTCGCCAGGCGTTTGGCATCTGGTTGTCGAAATTGCTTGCCACGAGGTGTCATCATCAGTACGGTTGCCTCTGGATTGGTTTCTTTACAATGTTCCACGGCTGCAAACACTGGCTCCGGCCTTAAAAGCATACCCGCCCCACCACCGTAGGGTGTGTCGTCAACCTGCTGACGTGGACCCAGCCCAAACCGGCGCAAATCAACCACACGAAACTTCACCGCACCGACTTCACGCGCCTTGTGTAGTATCGAGTGATCCAGCACCTGTGAGAATATCTCGGGAAAAAGTGTAATAATATCGATTTTCATAGCTCTCATCTACTATTATCTATTGACAAATCCATAAAATTTTAGCATAATACGTTCGTCCTGTCCACTTCGCATGCGAAACTCATTCGGAGGACCCATGCCCGTACCTGAAAAACGACGGCGACTGCGTGATGCTAATGAATATCGCCAGTTCCAAATCTGGCTCAATCACTTGGCGCACCTACTGATTATGGAGTTTACCCCGGCTGAAGGTGAAGAGGGGTTACTACTGTGCTCAAGCTGTAAAACTGCCGTGGCACTTGCCAATCCGGAAATTGCCAAATATCATCACCCCGACTGTCTTTGGCTAGCAACCTGGCTTTCAGTCCCTCAGCCCTATCGTGATGAGTGTGAATTAGGATTTGAATTAGCGCCAGACGAGCTGCTCGGATTGCGTAACTCCACATAACCACCCACCTATTCCGCTTAATATAGATATTTAATAAAAAATAAGCTTGCATTCGCACTGGAGCGAGCGCATAATGCCCGCTAGAAGCATTAGCACCTTCCATGAGAGACACGAACTTAAGGAGGTATCGTGACTCACCAAACACACCCAGATAAAGATACAATTTGGAGATTCGCCAACCAGCGTTCGGCGATGGACGTCGTTGTCGCCGGGGAACTTCACCGCGCACACATCGATCCGCACCACATCGTTTGGGAGTGCCTAAGCTGCCGGGCCAGTATGTCGTGTGTATCCCGCGATCAGCTGCCAGCACCAGCTGATTTGGAGCATGAGCCAAACTGCCCCTGGCTGACCAGTTGGCTCGACTTTTCTGAGAACCTACGGACTCAGTACTGTCTCACCTGGCTCAAAAGGCGTAATGCCCACAGGCACGAACTCCGTGCTGGGCTAACGCCAACCTTGCAACGTGCTTCATAGCAACACCCACACAAAAACCGGCCTCATTCGAGACCGGTTTTAAACATACTTATTCTTATTTCTTATATATCCATATCCAGCTCGTCAAGACCCTCACGAGCCTTTTTCTTAATTGCCTCTACATCCTCTCCATCTGGCGCGGGGGCTTCCACAGTAGCTTCCTTTTCGACAGGCGCATCATTCTGTGATTCTGTCGATTCTTCTAGTCGGGTACTCATATTAGCTCGCTCCGAGCCCTCGGGATCAACGATTTTTAAATTATAGCGCGCATCATCTTTAGCGCCCAGTACTCGCAAAAGGGTACGAATAGCCTTAGCGGTACCTCCAGCTTTACCGATAATTTTACCCATATCTTCTGGATTCACCGAGAGTGTAAGCAGCACACCACGATCATCAATCGTACGTTCTAGCTGAACATCCTCAGGATGATCAACAATATTTTTTACCACGTACTCAATAAAATCCTTATCATGTTCAGCCATATCTGCTCCTCACTGGCGGGGTATTATTGTAATCCGCTTATGTTGTATTGTACGAGAAAGTGTTCAGGAAAACAAAAACCCCATACCTAGCCCGGGGGTATATCAAGCACTACGTAGGTTAGTTTATGTAGCTGCGTCGGCT
>CAZHOZ010000057.1:0-6312 GCA_964533895.1 uncultured Candidatus Saccharibacteria bacterium
ATACCTTATTAAAAGTTGGGGTGCAGGTAGTGGCTGAGCTGCAACGAGAAGAGGGACGCTTAACTGGTACAACGTGGGTTCTAACCGGCACTTTACCTATCCTTACGCGCGATCAAGCTAAAGCAAAGATCTTGGCTGCTGGCGGGGAGGTGTCGAGCTCAGTCTCTAAAAAGACTAGCTATGTTTTGGCGGGCAAAGAAGCTGGCTCCAAGCTGGCTCAAGCCAAAGCACTTGATGTGAAGGTGGTTGATGAAGCTACTTTTTTAACCATGCTATAAAAGATCTTAGCGACCCTCCTTATATTGGGTGGAATAGTCCTGGACTGATCGAGTAAAACTTGTAGCCGAAAAAAACTTGGCGTACCATAAGAGTAATGAGTAAAAAAGAAAATCAGTCAGAGCCGATCTTGGAAGATCAGCTTGGTCTTGATGAGAATACCATCCAGGCTGGTGTGGCCGAGGAATCAAACACGGCAGCCGAATTGACTGATGGTCTGGAAAAGCAGTCGACTGATCTACGTCCTTGGTATAAACGTCCCAAGTTATGGCTGATCACGTTTTTAATGCTAGTAGTTTTATTGGCTGTCATGGCAGCGTTTATCTGGTGGCGTAACCGCACCACAGCTCAGGATTTCTATAGCAAAGATTGGCGTAAGTTGATCGCGGCATCGGAGCTTGTTACAACTAACGCGGAGCAATCAACGTATACGGGTTTTGGCGATGTTGAAAAAAGTCTTTTGGATATGCAGAGCAAAGTTGATGAGAGCCAGGCGACAACCCAGAAACTGCCAGAGCTATTGGGGGATAAAGAAGCGAAGTTGACATACCTTAAGGGGCTCGACCAGCTGGATAAGTACGTTGTGTTAGCAAAAAAGCAGGCCGCTAGCCTTAAGGATGTTGATGACAGTCAGCTTGATGAGTTGAATTCCGTGGCGACCGCTACAAAGTTAGCCCTCGAGGACGTGAAAAAACAGCTCAGCTACGTGCAGGGGTTTTACCCAGATAATTTTTTTAAGCTCAATGAGCGTTATGCGACTGTCATCGAGGCGTATCAAACCGCACAAGATGAGGAAAAAGCCCAGCAAGATGCCAAAAAATCGCAAGAAGATCAAGCCAAGCAAGATAAGGCTAATGCTGAAGAAGCTGTCTCGCTTTGGACGCAAGCCTATATTGCCGCTAACACAACTGAAATGCGCCAGTATATGACAGCAGCATTTGCTGCCGAATATGATTTCTCGCAAGTTACATCCACCAGCCGTCAGTTTAATTATCCAACCACTTATCGCCGTGTTAATACCGACAAAAAGGGTGAACAGTTTGAGGTGATTGAGACGATTACGTTTGTCTCTAAGTCCGACTATTCGGCCGATACTACGTACACCCAAACTTATGCTTTTTTGGTGAGTCAAAATCCTTCTACTAAACAGTGGGCGGTTAACTCGCAGCGATACCAGTAGTTCATCTTACAAACACGAGTTTTACTGGTATAATATAGACTGATATGAGCGAACTAAACGAAGAGATAGTTGCCCGCGTTGCGCGTTTGGCACGGATTGCTTTTTCTGAGGGCGATGCCCAGGCTACGACGCAGGGAGTTGCCCGCGTACTACATTTGGTCGACAGGTTGCAGGCGGTTGATACCGATGGGGTGGAGCCCACTAGCCAAGTGACAGGTTTGCAGGATGTACTGCGTGAAGACGTGGTACGTCCATCGGCGGTGAGTCCGCAGGTGCTTTTAAAGCGAGCACCTCGACACGAAAATGGCTACATTGTAGTAAAGCGAGTTTTAGGATGATGACAATTGTGGAAGCGCTGAAGCAATTAGAGCAGGGTGAGGTTACGGCGGTTGAGTTGGTGCAGCGGGTATTGTCGCGCATTGATGAAGTCGATGAGCGTATTACGGCTGTCCTTACTCGCTTGGATGACCGGGCACTCGCAGCTGCTAAAAAGAGTGACATACGCAGGGAAAATGGTGAGAAACTTGGACGTTTGGAGGGCATTCCGTTTACTGCAAAGGATATGTTTTTGGTTGATGGTGTGCGCACCACAGCGGCCTCGAAAATGCTTGATGGTTTTATCGCGCCGTATACAGCAACCGCGATTGCCAAGCTAGAGGCAGAAGGAGCTATTTTGATTGCCAAGGTGAATCAAGACGAATACGCTCACGGTGGCTCGACGGAGTACTCAGCCTATGGTCCGAGTCACAATCCTCGTGATTTGGGTCGTGTGCCCGGAGGTAGCTCCGGCGGTTCAGCAGCAGCGCTGGCGGCCGGCATTGGAATGTTTTCTATTGGCACCGATACCGGTGGGTCTATCCGCCAACCTGCTGCCTATTGTGGAGTAGTGGGAGTCAAGCCAACCTACGGCTTGATTAGTCGTTATGGTGTGGTAGCAATGGCCAGCTCGCTAGATGTCATTGGCCCGTTTGCACACACCGCAGATGATGCTGCGCTTGTCACCGACATTATGGCTGGACAAGATGCGATGGATGCAACGACCATTGGCTCTGATTCGGTCATGAGTGGTGCTGGGCGTCCAAAACGGGTGGGTATTGTGCGCGAGTATGTTGAGTCATTGGATGATACTGTGCGGGCGCAATATCATGATGTTTTCGCTCGGCTCAAGGTTGCGGGCTGGGATCTAGCGGAAGTTTCATTGCCAAATCTCGAGTTTGCTTTGCCATGCTATTACGTCCTCACTCCTTCCGAGATTTCTTCAAATTTGGAGCGCTACGATGGCATTCGCTACGGCTCCGTAGCTGAATCAACTGGTAATCTGGAGGCGATGTATTCGGCAACTCGAGGAATGTTTTTTGGTCCCGAAGTAAAGCGACGCATTTTAACGGGAACCTATGCATTATCGGCGGGCTACTATGACGCCTACTACAAAAAAGCTATGCAGTTGCGTACTTTAGTGTGCAAAGATTTCGAAAAAGCCTTTGCCGAATTTGAGGTTCTGATTGGCCCAACTACGCCAACTGAAGCTTTCAAATTTGGAGAACATACTGAAGACCCAACCGAAATGTATTTAGCTGATATTATGACCGTGGCAGCTAATCTAGCTGGCATTCCAGCTATTTCTTTACCAATAAGTGGCATAAACAGTATGCCGCTAGGCTTGCAGATTATGGCACCACAGAAAGCCGAAGCTACTTTGTTTGCTGCCGCTCGTGATGCCGAGAAATTACTCGATGCTAAGTTAGCTGAGGTGGTGGTATGACCTTTGTGTCGGTGGTCTTGGCGTTTTTGGTAATTGGCGGTCTGATTGCGTATATGCGCAAAAACGATTCTAGTGGATCGCGGCGTCAAGGAGTTTCAGCTGGCGATAATCCGATTCGTCCAACACTAGATACTGAACTAGTGCAACAACGCTGGACAGAGATTGCCCATATGCAAGGTCAGGGTGGCATGGGTCTTAAAAATGCCCTCATGGAAGCTGATAAGTTACTTGATTATGTTATGCAGGCTCAAGGCTTTACGGGTGAAAATATGGGCGAGCGTTTGAAGCGTCATGGTGATCGCTTCTCAGATCTTAATGGCGTGTGGGCGGCGCATAAGTTGCGTAATCAAGTAGCGCACGATGTGCATGTGGATATTGTGAAGCCACAAGTGATGAATGCTATTGCTGCCCTGGGGCGCGGAATTTCTGATTTGGGAGTGAAGCTCGCATGAGTGAATACAAGCCAACGATTGGAATTGAAATCCATGTGCAGTTAGCAACGAAGTCGAAGATGTTTTGCGCGTGCGATAACCATTCGATTGATACTGCACCAAACACTCATGTCTGCCCAATTTGCCTAGCATATCCTGGCACTTTGCCGCTGCCAAACGCACAGGCCGTGCAACTAGCAATTCGCTTGGGTTATGGTCTGAATGCCACTATTCGCGGCGAAACAAAGTTTGATCGTAAAAACTATTTTTATCCCGATAACCCAAAGGGCTATCAGATTACCCAGTTTGACCAGCCAATTGTTGAAGAGGGATTTATTGAGATCTTGGTAGATGGCAAGTTTCGCAAAATTCGCGTGGAGAGGGCTCATCTTGAGGAGGATGCGGGTAAGCTCGTGCATCCAGCTGGCACAGATTATTCGCTCGTCGACTTAAATCGAGCTGGAACACCGCTACTCGAAATTGTGTCACATCCGGATATGCATTCACCGTACGAAGCTCGACGTTATCTCGAAGAAGTGTATGCTATTGCCACAACACTTGGCGTGACGCATGGTGATATGCAACATGGCAATATGAAGTTTGATTTGAATGTCTCAATCTCGAAAGATGATTCGCTGGGCACACGCACCGAGCTAAAGAATCTGAATAGTTTTCGTAATGCCGAACGGGCTTTGACGTATGAAATTGCTCGCCAAGTTGAAGTGCTAAAAAAAGGCGGTGTAGTCGAGCAAGAAACGCGTGGCTTTGATGATGCGAAAGGTAAGACGTTCTCGCAGCGCTCCAAAGAAGAGGCGCACGATTATCGCTATTTTCCGGAGCCAGATATTCCACCAATTGTTGTGACAGATGCCATGCGCGAGCCGGAACAACGTTACGTAGCTGCAGCTTTTTTGCCGATTGCTATCCGTCGCGAGTTAGTGGAGCTTGGGCTCAATGTCGATGAGCAAGATGTGCTTATTAAGCAGAAAAATACCGCTCACTTTTTTGCTGAAACTCGTAAGCTTGTCGGAGAAAAGGGCGAGCGCAAGCTGGTAAACTGGCTGGTTGGTGAATATCAGGCATGGATTAAACAGCAGACACACTCCGATGATACGGATTCGTTTGCGGCAGCAACCATTACCACACCCTTTACGCCGCAGCAGCTAGCAAGCCTTATTACGTTAGAACTATCCGGTGATATTTCCTCAAGCCAGGCTAAACAGATATTTGTCGAAATTTGTGCTAGTAATGACAGTCCTGTAGAAATTATGGAACGGCTTGGCATTGAGCAGATTTCGGATGAGAGAACGTTGGTGGGAATTGTCGAAAGGGTTGTGAAGGCTAATCCGCAAGCTGTAGCTGACTATAAGGCCGGACAAGCAAAGGCTCTCGGCTTTTTTGTAGGGCAAGTGATGAAAGAGACCAAGGGGCAGGCTAATCCGCAGCTGGTAAATAAAATCGTCAGGGCTACCCTAGAGCCAGCGTAAGCGGTATAGTATTGATATGACGTATCTTGCAGCAACTCAACAGGATATCGCTGCTTCTGCAAATGCATTGCTCGAGCCAGTTACGCAGTGGCTTGGTGGTACTGCACCGAGTGTGCCAAAGGCCATTTTGCTTTTTGTGATTGGCTTTATCGCTATTCGTGTGCTTTCTAAGGTGCTTACACACGCGCTTGGCTTGGCAAAGCTGCCCAAGGGCATGATTAAGGTCAGTGTGAAGCTCTTAGATTTGGTGCTGTGGATTCTACTTTCTATTGCCCTCTTGCAGCTGGCTGGGCTTTCTAACGTGGCATTGGCAATGTCGGGAGCTTTTGCGGTGCTAGCTCTGGCATTTTCTCAAGGGTTTTCAGCTACGGTTGGTGATACGATTTCGGGACTTAATTTGGCGCGTGATAAGCATTTTCGGATTGGCGACCGGGTACGCGTAGGGCCAATCGAACAGAAGATTGAAGGTGTGATTATTGACATGGATACACGAAAGAGTCGCCTGAAGGATAGTGCTGGTAATATATTTGTGGTGCCAAATAGTGTGATTGATAGAAACTCTTTTACTCTCATTGAAAGAGCTTCTCGAGCTGGGGCACACAAGCAACGTGTTGTTAGACCTCGCCTGAATGTTGCGAAGCCTGGTACAATAAGGAGTAAGAAAGGTACTTAGTTTTATGGAAACCACACTGTTTGTTCTCATTATTGTTTTGTCGGTTGCAGTACTCTTACTTTTAGGGATTATGATTGCAGTATTTTTTGCCGCAAAAAAACTTTTAAAAACCATTCAATATATCGCCGAATTAGCACAGGACGGTACTAAGACAGCAGCCGATATCGTACACGAGATAAAAGAAAAAATCATCAATCCTATGACGATGAGTGCTATATTTGCTCAAATTATGCGTGCTACATCTGGTAATAAACGAAAAAGGAGATAATCATGTCAAAAAAAGGTGGATTTTTTAAGGGACTTGGTCTGGGAGCTTTGATTGCGGGCGTGGGAGCATTGCTATTTGCGCCAAAGAGTGGAAAAGAAACACGCGAGGATATAGGCAAAGGTTTTCATGAAGCCAAAGACCAACTTTCTGTGGGGCTAGAAAAAGTAAAAGAAGCTAGTGTGCGCGTGAAAGATGACTCGGTTAAAGAAACTAAAGAGCTGATGCGTCGGGCGGA
>CAZHOZ010000058.1:0-6180 GCA_964533895.1 uncultured Candidatus Saccharibacteria bacterium
ACCGGTATTACGCTCAATCTCGACACGAGCTACAGATGCTCTAAACCCAAGCATCTTACTAATAATCCCTCGGATCTTAAGGTCTTCTTTTAAGAGCGTACGATACTCGCGGCCAGCAAACCAGCGGCTTCGCCACTTGTGATCCGCCTGCAAACGCATTGAAATTGGATTAATTTTTTGTCCCATAGCTTAAGCTTCCTTCCCACTTGCAGCGAGCTGCTTATTAGGAGTTTTTTTTCCTTTTTTTTCTGAACGCTTCTTATCGGGCTGAGCCTCATCGGTTACCACAACAGTAAGATGCGACATGCGATGCAAAATTGGAGTCGCCATACCGCGTGAGCGCGGTCTAAAACGCTTGAGGGTTGGGCCCTCATCAACTTTAATTTCAGCAATACGGAGCGAGCTTTTGCGAGCATTGTGATTATTTTCAGCGTTTGCAACTGCGCTCTTAAGTGCTTCTGCCACCATAGCAGCCGCTTTCTTAGGGGTAGCTGCAAGTACTCGCTCAGCTTGCACTACCTGCAATCCACGCACTAAATCAGCCAACAAACGCAGCTTGCGTGACGAAATCTTGAGATATTTGATGGAGGCTTGAGTCTTCATAATTTAACCTTGCTGCTTCGCTAGCTTTCCGCCGTGGCCTTTGAATTTACGCGTCGGTGAGAATTCGCCTAACTTGTGTCCAACCATATTTTCAGTCACAAAAACTGGAACGTGTGTCTTACCGTTATGTACAGCAATCGTCTTGCCAACCATTTCTGGAGAAATAGAGCTGGCGCGAGCCCAAGTCTTAATAATAGTCTTGTCATTGGGGCCAAGTGCAAGCACTTTTTTTAGGAGTTTGGCGTCTACGTATGGGCCTTTTTTCAGTGAACGGCTCATTTATTTTCCTTTCCTATGACGAATTATGTACTTATCGGTAGCTTTGCGACGACGAGTCTTAGCACCAAGAGCAGGCTTACCCCAAGGAGTTACTGGCCGCTTCAAGCCTATTGAAGTACCACCTTCACCACCACCGTGTCGGTGATCGTTCGGGTTCATTGCCTTGCCGCGTACAGTCGGACGAATACCCATACGACGCTTGCGCCCAGCTGAGCCTACCTTAATAAGGCTGTGGCTCTCATTACCAACACCACCAATAGTAGCGTAGCACTCCGCTCGCACCATACGCATCTCTCCTGATGGAAGCTTGATCGTTGCCATTTCGCCTTCTTTTGCAGCCAGCTGAGCCTTTGTGCCAGCTGAACGCACCATCTGTCCACCCTTGCCTGGAGTAAGTTCGATATTATAGACCACACTACCTACAGGGATCTCCGAGAGCGGTAAACGATTGTGCTCACGAATTTCCCCCTCAGCTGCAGCGACGATAGTTGCGCCAACTCGCATACCCAAACCTGCCAGAACATAAGCCTTGCGTCCTTTTTCGTCGCGAATAAGGGCAATATTTGCCGATCGACCTGGATCGTATTCAATTGCCATAATTGTTGCACTCTGCATGCCAGTCTGACAAAAATCAACAATACGAATAGCCCGCTTTGCACCACCACCGCGATGACGTACAGTAATTTTACCCTGATTGTTACGACCAGCTTTTTGCTTACGCTTGATAAGCAGTGACTTTTCAGGCTTCGTCTTGGTTACTTCATCAAAGCGATCAACACTCATCCCGCGACGAGCTGCGGTATTGCGCTTGAGTACACGAATCGCCATTACTTCTTCTCCTCTTTCTTAGCCTTGGCTGCAACCTTCTTGGCCTTCTTATCTTCCTTAGCTGGCTCTTCCTGACCTAAATCGAAAGCAGAAATCTTCTGACCAGCGGCAACCTGCACGTAGGCTTTCTTCACATCCACACGGCGGCCTTTTACCTGGCGAAAGCGTTTTTCTTTACCCTTTACAACAGCAATACGCACATCAGTTGCATCAACCTTGAACTGATCTTTAACGGCCCGAGCAATCTCAATCTTGTTCGTACTCATCGGCACCGTAAACGTGTACACACCCTTTGCGGCCTGCATAAGGCTTTTTTCAGTAATTTTTGGCACGATTACGAGACTCACTTCTTGCCTCCCAACCAAGTCGAGAGGGCTTCCAAGCCGTCTTTATCAACAAGAATAGCATCGGCATTCATGACATCGAAGGCAGTAAGCTGACTGACCAAACGATATTGTAGAGCCGGCAAATTCGCTACGGAGCGGGCAGTTTTTGCATCAACGCTCGCCACAACAATCAAGACACTACCGGTAAAGCCAAGTTTTGTAATAAGCGCCTGGGCATCCTTGGTTTTTCCACTTGCCACATTAAATGCTTCGATAGTAGAAACCTGCTTTGCTTTGGCTGAGAGCGACTGGGCAATACTGGCACGAATAGCTTTTTTGGGCATATCTACTGAGTAATTCTGCTCTCCAGTTGGTCCAAAAATTGTACCACCACCCCGCCAGAGTGGATTGCGAATCGAACCAGAACGAGCCCGGCCAGTCCCTTTTTGTCGCCATGGCTTTTTGCCGCCACCACGGACTTCACCGCGGGTCTTCGTCTTTGCCGTGGCCTGACGAGCGTTTGATAGAGTACGCAAATAGGCCTGGCGCAAGAGCTCTGGAGTTACTTCACGACCAAATACTGCCTTATCAAGCGTAGTCTCCGCAGAAGCCTTTGTACCCGTTTTAGTGTAGCTAGCTACCTTCATGCCTGCGCTCCGCGGATAAGAATGAGTCCCTTGTTAGGTCCCGGAACAGCACCCTTTACGGCAATAAGATTCTTTTCAGCATCAACATGAGCCACTTTAAGATTCTTCACCGTTACCTGTTCGTGCCCCATGCGTCCAGCCATCTTAATCCCCTTCATAACATGCTGTGGGTAACCGGCGCCAATCGAGCCAGGTGCGCGATAATTTCGTGAACCATGAGTTTTTGGGCCACGATGAAAGTTGTGTCGCTTAATAGTGCCAGCAAAGCCCTTACCCTTTGAGACTCCAGTAACCACCACTACTTCCCCAGTCTCAAAAATATCAGCCAAAATAGTGTCCCCTACCTTTGATACTGCTTCTCCCTCAACGTCAGTTGTGCGAACCTCAACAAGATGTTTTGATTTCGCGCCACTGGCCTTGAGATGACCAGCCTTGGATTTGGCATGGCCTTTGGTAATCTGTCGGTCTTCGCCAAAACCAATTTGAGTCGCCGTATAGCCATCATTCTCAACCGTCTTAAGCTGAGTAATAACACAAGGACCAGCCTGAAGCACAGTAACAGGCTGCAAGCGACCTTCGGCATCAAAGATCTGGGTCATTCCAACTTTTTTGGCCAAGATGGCTTTCATTTAGAGCTAATTCTCTTTCTTCTTAAAACAAAGGCTGGCAAGCGGATTGGTTTCCAGGCATCTGGACCTAATCACTTCCCAGAAATATTTAGTCAACGAAAGACAGTTTATCAGATTTACACCAGGTGTGTCAAGAACAAGATATTCACCATGCGGGTTGGCAGTAAGAAAATATTGACAACCACTATAAACAGTTGCTATATAGTACTATTCTATACTTTTCAAGATCTTCTAGCGAGAAGCTCGTACTGTGCCCCAAGCGATTTTGCCAGGTATGCGAATCCATACCGTCAACGCGATCTCGACCGCTGTTCAATTCTGTGTATGCAAGTGCCACAACACCAGCTATTTTTCACTCCACATACCTTGATATAAATAGCAAGCTAAAAAAGACTACAATATTGAGTGCATACTTTATTTTTTCACTCATACCCTTACCGGCTAATCGAATTGCCGGCTAGTTTGAATAACAAAAACCCTCAGGGATGATCCCTGAGGGTTTTTGTTATTCAAGACAAGAACTACATCTTGATTTCGATATCAACGCCAGCTGGGAGCGATAGGTTCATCAAAGAATCGATCGTCTTTGGAGTTGGCTCGGTGATATCAATAAGCCGCTTATGCGTGCGCATCTCAAAGGCTTCGTGGCTGTCTTTAAAGATATGGGGGCTACGGATGACAGTGGTGGTATGTCGATCAGTTGGCAACGGCACCGGGCCAGCTACCTGGGCCCCAGTCCGAATTGCGGTATCGATAATTTGCTTCGTCGATTGATCGATTACCTTGCTATCATAGGCCTTGAGTCGGATGCGGATGCGTTGAGCGGTTTTTTCTACCATAGTTTTATAATCTACTTGGTGATCTTCGTTACAACACCAGCACCAACCGTACGTCCACCTTCACGAATCGCAAAGCGCAAGCCTTCGTCCATAGCAATAGGAGCAAGCAGTTTAACTGAGCAGGTGATGTTATCACCAGGCATTACCATCTTAGTACCTTCTGGAAGTTTCACTTCACCGGTGACATCGGTAGTACGGAAGTAGAACTGTGGCTTATAGCCGTCTACAAAAGGAGTGTGGCGTCCACCTTCATCTTTGGTGAGCACATACACCTCAGCTTCGAACTCGGTATGCGGAGTAATCGAACCTGGCTTAGAGATAACTTGACCGCGCTCAATCTGAGTGCGCTCAATGCCACGAAGCAAGAGACCAACATTATCACCAGCCTGGCCTTCGTTGAGCAATTTGCGGAACATTTCTACGCCGGTAACAACAGTCTTCTGGCTATCACGAATACCAACAATTTCGACTTCTTCATTGACGTTTACCTTACCCTGTTCGATGCGACCGGTAGCAACAGTACCACGGCCCTTAATCGAGAATACGTCTTCGATTGGCATAAGAAATGGCTTATCGAGTTCACGTTCTGGCTGTGGAAGGTATTCATCCATGGCCTTAACCAGCTCCATGATCGAGTCTTCGGCAGCCGCATCCCCCTCGAGAGCCTTAAGAGCAGAACCCTTCACAATTGGGCAGTCGGCGTCGAATTCATTCTTTTCCAAGAGTTCGCGAATTTCAACTTCCACAAGTTCAGCAAGCTCTGGATCGGCCTGATCCATTTTGTTCATGTATACAAGAATCTTTGGAACACCAACCTGACGAGCCAAGAGAACGTGCTCGCGGGTCTGAGGCATTGGACCATCAGCTGCGGAAACCACCAAGATAGCACCATCAACCTGCGCCGCACCGGTAATCATGTTCTTCACATAGTCAGCGTGTCCTGGCATGTCAACGTGGGCATAGTGACGAGCTTCTGACTCATATTCCTGGTGAGAAGTGGCAATAGTAATACCACGCTCGCGCTCTTCTGGAGCCTTATCAATTTCGTCGTAAGCAACTGACTTATTTACATCTGATGGTAGTTTTTTTGCAAGTACAGCGGTAATTGCTGCTGTAAGAGTGGTCTTACCATGATCCACGTGACCCATGGTACCTACGTTAATATGCGGTTTGTCGCGCTTAAATTCTGCAGCCACGAACTTCTCCTTTGTATACAATTAGTGATTAATGATTAACATTGTGACTCTAGACAAGAAAAATTGCCCGCTTGTCACAGGACTGATTCATTGTAAGGTTTTTTTTGATGTTTGTAAAGAGAGAATGCCTCGAGCATTACTCGAGGCGCTTATTCGAACCACTCACCAAGTTCTAACTCATCAAAGGTCACGGTATCCTCAATCTGTCCATAGCTATTTAAAATCCAGGCATCTTCAATTCGAGCCTGACCGTAGCTCACAACCCAGATGCGAACACCATAGAACACCACAGCTCGCAGTAGAGGTGTGCCCAAACCCAGCACAACCAGCATTATCATCATAAACTGTCGGTAATGATATTCATCTACATAATCGAGCTGAACGATAAACATCCCCAATACAACGATACAAGCCAACACACTTCCAGCTGGTATGAGGATCAAATCGTCAAACTTCTGCCTAAAGCTAGAGAAATTTCCATCTAAAAAGCGGTGCCATTTCCACCGTTCAAGGCGCGGTCCGAGCGCCCGTTCCTTAGGTCGATAATCCCTAGTGATATTGCGAAATTTGCGATTGAACTTCCGCTGATCCCAGTTCTTATTAACAGACTTGGGATAGATACTGAAAAGTTCAGGCTTTTGAAGGTTTTTCCAAGAAAACATAACTCCTCCCTAAGGTGCAAGATGGGCAAACTATACTCTAAAACCACCCTTATATTCAAGGGTGGTTTTAGAGTAAATCGACAAGTTACTATTCAGCTTTAGCTGCAGCCCGCTTGCCAATCAACTCCTCGGCAATATTGCGCGGTACTTCGGCGTAGTGATCGAACTCCA
>CAZHOZ010000059.1:0-1176 GCA_964533895.1 uncultured Candidatus Saccharibacteria bacterium
ATAGAAATAACTAAAAGGAACTTTATGCTACTTTTTCATATTATCATCGCCTGCGGAAGTATTGGACTCTTTGCTGGGCGCATCTTTTCTACTGATAAGCGACTCGCCATAGCCGCAAACCTTACTGCCGTGGCTACTGTCGCGACTGGCGGAATTTTAGTTCTAGACCAAACCACTTCGCTATCACACGCTTGCATTTCTGGTGTGGTCTACCTGGCTTCGGTCGTTGCGCTCAGCCGAGTAGCTACCCTCGCTCAAGCCCGTGCCAAAATTAACCACTAAAATCTATTTTTTAGCCAATCTCTAATAGCTCAATAGATAACGTATTAATGTACAAATTCTAGTATTGATAAATAACATTAATTATTGTACTGTATAGCCAATACTCGCACCTTCAAACCCGAAAGAGGTGGCATGTACCCACAGCACCCATATATAGATCCCAACCCGTGGGCGGTCGGCCCACTGGAACGAGAGAGCGCCTATCGCGCCCAGCAAGCGGCTGACTTTCTTGGGTATGACAGAGTCAACCATGAGCTACTCGAAGCGCAGCGGATGGGTGGCGATCGCATGGCCCAAGAAGCCGCCATGCAGCTCCAATCCGAAGCATTTATAGTGCAGGATATGCAGCGGCGCCAGATAGAAGAAGCGGCCTATTACGCACACTCATCTCCTGCAGCCCCCACTACAAAAGCTGCTACCGTGCCAACCAATCAAACTCAATCGAGTGGCAGCAAGCCGGCTCCAACACCGCAGACAGCACCGGCACCACGCTTGGTATCAACTCCCCCAGATCCACCATCATGGGAGGACATTCTGGATGACCCAAGGCTTGTCGAGGCACTCAATAGGCCTGGAGTAGCCAGCACAGCTTCAAGTGCGTCTGAAGAAGATCCATTCTGGAAAGAAGGCGGAGGCTTCGAGATTCTCCTGTACATCTCGACGGGCATCATGGTTGGGTTTGGCTTAGCCTGGCTGCTCGTCACAATCACTCGATAGATCCATCCTCCATCCTCAAATAGGATCTAGAACCTCCATGAGACTAGCTTCTCGTGGAGGTAATTAACTCTTATTTAACCAAGAACTGTAATGTTGCGCACCTTTTAATTAAAACTGGCGCAAGAGAGAGGGATAGCGGCTATAGCCTTCTTCACTCATTCGTGCTCGAAATATATT
>CAZHOZ010000059.1:1276-5584 GCA_964533895.1 uncultured Candidatus Saccharibacteria bacterium
CACAACAAAAGCCGGTCCTGCGGACCGACTCTTGTTGTGGCGGAGAGAGAGGGATAGCGGCTATAGCCTTCTTCACTCATTCGTGCTCGAAATATATTTCTGCGCGCGAATTCGCTACGCCGAACCCTGCCCTTCGGGCTACGGGTTCTCATCCTGTCTCATCACAACAAAAGCCGGTCCTGCGGACCGACTCTTGTTGTGGCGGAGAGAGAGGGATTCGAACCCTCGGTACGGTTACCCGCACACACGCTTTCCAAGCGTGCTCCTTCAGCCACTCGGACACCTCTCCACGCGGTGTGATTATATCTGAAAACACGAGTATTTGCCACAAATAAGTATCTACGCAAACCAGATCTACGCTCATTCGATAAAATCCAAATAAAAATCGGCTCCGTTTCTTTAAAAAACAAAGCCGATAGTGGCTAGGCTACGAGACCGTTATCTTGATCCTTATCAGTAGGCTTGACCAAAAATTGCTCCAGCCAGATACAGGGATAGACACCTACCTCCTGCCTGGTCCTGAGGCTTGCCTGATCAAGCTGCCTCTCAAAAGTGACAAATACCGGCTGGACTCCATACCGCTTCATCCTCTCTGCCAACGGCAAAAAGTTGCGATAATCACCGCCAACCAGATACGTCACCGCTGGATGACGAGGCAACTTAGTCGGATCTGGCTTGATCTTCTCCAATACCCACTCCGACAAAAGCGCATCAACATCACGCTCATGGCGCAGTGCCGTGAGCATAGTACTCTGCTCTTTCTCAACACGACGAGCCAGCCGCATCAGCTCCTGTGGCTCACAAGCATCCAGGTATTGCCGGCTGGCACCATCTGGCACTTCGAAGTTTTCGAAGTAGTGAGCTAAGGCTGAACGAATGCCTGCATAGTATACATCTTGCTTGGCTTGCATTTGCGCAATCGACCCATAAGTACGTGCGAGCACCTTTACGAGTGTACGCCTACTCTTCAAAGCCGACAGCGTAGCTATGATCGCACGCAACATCAACCACCGTCTGGCGGTAAACGTCTGGCGATAAGCCTTAAGCTCCGACGTGGCCTCACGCAAATTGCCAAGATCCTCATCGGAAAACCTGCCTCGAGCACCAAGCTCCAGCAGTTCACTCCGAGTGATCTGCGCCGGTACAGTCATCGCTCGCTTGAGCAAGCGGTTGGCGTCAATCAGCTCAAACGGGTAGTCCCCGGATGGATCTTTTTCGATGAGAGGCCAACCCGCTCCAGCCAAGTACTCCGCAAAAGCCATGCGAGCCGCGATCGAGTCGGGCGTCATGGAGTTCACAGCCTGACCTTGCAGCAAAACTGCCGCCCTCCAATCGAATCGGCCACCAAATCGCTCTTGGGCATCACTACGCAGGTGCTGCCGCAGTGACGCATAATCTACGCGCTGGTTCCCATAAAGATCTTTGAGTAGGCGATGAACATTTGGTCCATCAACCGCCGCAACAGCAATAGCGCTCATGTTCACCTCCTTCGCGGGGCATGGCACTTTTCAGGTACGATTACGAGAGCAAATTATACTATATTTTTATTGTTTACACAAGTTTTTGTGCTATTTATCTATTTTTTGACTAATCATCACAAAAAAAATCGCAAAAGCCAGCCCGACAAACACCTTTAGAGCAGTGTAAATACAGGTCTTCCCGACCGAATAGCCCACGGCAATGCACTCGCCAGTGCACGATCCCTGCGTCAAACACCATGCATAAACCAAGGCCGTAATCAATAAATCCGCGATAAACAACAGGGCTAGCTTACGAGATCGCAACAACGCCACCACTAGCCTAGCTTCTTTTTGAGCTCCTCAACCAACGCTACAGGAGTCGGATCAATTCCATTTAATATGCCCATATATGAAGACACATAGTCGCCTAGCAAAATTGTCCAGAGCAGCTGCTGGATATGCGTACGACCCTCAGCGTTTACCAGAATAGGCTCAAAGCCGTGCCCCTTTAAAATGTCTCGCGTAATCGTAAAGCGCTTTTGCACCCGTTCGTGATCAAGACTTGACTGCAGTTGCACGCTGGCAAGAAGTTTCTTTTCTGGAAATAGCCAACCCTGGTACTCGTTATGATTAAGTTCCGGATAGACATTACAATACGCCAACTGCTTAGCATTCTCGTTAATATCAATTTTCCATTTATACGCCGCTGCTCTCAACGCCGGACCAGCATAAATCACCCCAGGCTGTCCGTGCAGGTGACGCGCCAGAGCCAGGGCGATATTATCTTCTTCTAGATTGTCCAAGCTCAACTTAGATTTTTCGACATCCAACCAATTAGCCGCGTCGAGCAACTCACGCCGCACGTCCATATCTCCGATCCAACCCAGATCAGAAAGTACGCACGCCAGCGCCTTTAGGCCAGCAAAGGGCGATAATCGAGGCTGAGAAACTTGCGGCAGCTCGAGCGTAAAATATTTTTTCGCCCGGGCTATCTCCAAAAGTTTGCCACCAGCCGCCATCACGACAATCCGCGCCGAGCGTTTTTCCGCCTGTTCCAATGCCACTAATGTCTCTTCCGTATTGCCCGAATAGCTCGATGCAATAAAAAGCGTGGCAGGACCAACATATTCCGGTACATCGTAGCCGCGCACAATCTCCAATGGGCGCGCCAGACGCGAACTGAGCCAGGTTTTAGCCATATCTGCCGCAAGTGCCGAACCACCCATACCGGCAACAACAATATTTTCTAACCCCTCTCCCCAACTAGGCGTAATATCGTCAGCCATTGAGTCAGCAAAATTGAGTCGCAAATGCACCGGCTGCACATCTACCGCGTCAAATATGTGATGTTTATCGAGTTTTTCTAGGTGGGCAAAATCTTTCATACCTAGATTATCGCTTTTTTTGATGTATCTGTCGACTCGAATAAAAATCACCTTGCAAAAAATGTCTGTACGTTGTAACATATCGCCTATCGGCAATTTGCCGTAAAGTACCCTACCCAGATAAGAAAGAGGTGGACCGTGCCCCAACGGACCATGACCCTAACAGTATGGCAGAACGAGGTGCGTCGACGGACCCAGTCCGTCATGCAGGGCAAGCGTGCCCAGCCCCTGGCTCTGCTTAACGTGCATGTCGAAAGCAACCCCGAGCCATGGAAGGCGCTGTGCTCGCAAGCCATCCCCTTCGCAACCGCTTGCTATAGCCAGCTACGGCGAGGCCATGGAGAGGTGAACGACACCGCGCACTCTCGACTTGGGCGCATGGTGCGCGACATCGATTCTGGTGTTGGCACTATGAACGACAAAGCAGTCGAGCAGTACCGCGAACTGCGCCAACTCATCGCCGAGGTCGATCCCGAAGCCCTACCTGGGCGCGACGAGATGGACCGTGAGTACCACTCTCGCAACCTCGACCCGACTTCTACCATCGCCTGAGGAGTCACTACGCTCCGGTGGACAACAACGTCTACCGGAGCTTCACTTTTTTCCATTAGTTTTTTTTCAAAAAAACCTCCGACAAAATTAGATTAGCGGAGGTCAGATGCAGATTTACTCAGTCCTATTTCTGGTGAGTTGGCTTTCGCCCTCTGTACAAAATTCGCAAGTATTATTGCCAGCAAATTTTCTATAGAGAGGACAAAGTGTTTGGCTTAAAGCCCTTGAGGGGCCGGGAGCAGGTGCAGTAGGCACCCTTGTGGTCAATAGTTGACCACGGCTCCCAGCCCCTCGGCCGCGCCACGGGCTACTTCTTGTGCTTGAGGTTACCCTCCTGCACGTAGCCCCGGCGGCGATCGGGGTGAGCAGCTCGGCGAGCTGCCTCGTCGAGTCCGCGCTGCTTGGCGCGAGCCTTCGAGGCGGCCTTACCGCCACCCTTCGGCTTCACGCCACCACCGCTTGAAGGCTTGGTGGTCTCGCCAAAGAAGATCCGGCTGAGCAGCTCCAGCCGCTCGGCCGTGAGGCTGAGCGACTTGACCGCCTGGCGGTAGCCGTTGCCGGCCAGCACCGCGTCGAGGCACTCGACCTGCCAGTCGTATAGCCCCATGGACTGGCCGCGGTTACCGACGACGCTGCCGGCGCGCGCCGAGAAGATGAAGGTCTCCTCGCGCGCCAGCTCGACGATGTCGCCGATCAGCTCGTCGGCCACCCGGCGGCGCTCCGAGAACTCCTCGAAGGCGGCCAGAATGGCCTCGCGAGCGGCACGGTGCTCCTCCGGGGAGGAGTCCTTGTCGCGTACGTCGTTGGTGAGGCGCTTGAGCTGATCGATGCGCCCACAGGGCGCCATCAGCTCGAAGAGCTGCAGCCAGGCTGCCTGGGCCAGGATGGCCCGCTCCAGGCTGAGCTGACCG
>CAZHOZ010000059.1:5594-6001 GCA_964533895.1 uncultured Candidatus Saccharibacteria bacterium
TTGCGGCGCTCCTCGGCGCTGGCCGAGAGGAGGTTCGTCACCGCCTCGAGCGCCTGGTCTCGCAAGACCTCGGTGCCGAACTGCTCGATCCAGGCCTGGACCTGGCTGGCGCTGACGAACAGCTCCTCCTGCGATAAGAGGCTCACCAGCGGCTCGGCGAGCTGCGGTGCGGCGAACTCCCTGACGGGAGTCGTGGTGGTCGTGGTCATGGTCATGTTAATGTGTCCTCCTCGGACGGTTGAACCGAAAACCAACGTGGTCTCCGGATTCCTGCTACCCTCGTCTAGCCAACTAGACTGCAGGTAACCGGAGACCTAATTTCCAAACACTTTGTCAAATAACAACCTGCCTATTTTAAGATAAGCAAGTCGTTACAGTATAGCAAATAATGATGTTTTTGTCAATAA
>CAZHOZ010000060.1:0-5927 GCA_964533895.1 uncultured Candidatus Saccharibacteria bacterium
ACTTTTTACTGGCTGGGTTTGGTGGCATTGGTATGGTGATCGCTGTATTGGGTATGTTTAACACGCTAACTATTTCTTTACTGGAGAGAACCAAAGAGATCGGTCTACTTGTTTCTCTTGGAGCTCGACGAAGAGATATTCGTCGCTTATTTGTCTACGAGGCTCTGGCTCTTTCTTTTTTGGGTGCTATTTTCGGCCTATTATTGGCTTGGGGGCTTGGTAAGACTATCAATTTAGCATTGTTTAATCTCGCCAAGTCACGAGGTGTTCAAGATACATTCTCGGTCTTCTATATCCCTATCTGGTTGATTGTTGGCATCTTATTATTCACGGCCATTATTGGGCTGATTGTCGTTGCTTACCCAGCTCGTCGTGCTTCTCATATTAGCCCAATTGATGCCTTGCGTCATGAATAAGCTAGGCTCAACCAGGTTTTATTTACGGCTCCATGTTAAATTGTTGCTGTGTCTTGGTGCTTTTATTGTACTCGGTGGCTTGCTGTCGTATTTTCGTTGGCAGACCGTAGACCGTGATATTGATTCTCTGGCTACCGAGGTATTGACGGCGGAACAGCAGCGCTTTGGGGCTAGTCGGGCTACTACAACTGATCTTATTAAGGCGTTAACCTACGATTACACGGTGTGGGATGATATGGTAAGAGCAGTTCGGGTTCGAGATATTGGGTGGTTTGAGGATAACCTTACGATCGCATTAGATACCTACAAAGTTGATGCGATTTGGGTATTCAATACGCAACATGATGAGCTATTTAATGTTGCCAGAGACGGTCAGCAAATTAGCTTTCCAATTGAAGATTTAGCTACTGCTAGCGATAAGCTATATCGTGATGGTTATTTTGTAGATTTTAATGCTCTGATTGATGGCGAGGTATACCAGATATTGGGTGCTCCAGTTCAGCCAACTAGCGATATTGATAGAGTTACTACACCAAAGGGATATTTATTCGCAGCTAGAAAGTTAAGTCGTGAAGACATCTTATCGCGATTACGTAGTTTGGTGGGCGATGAAGTAAAAATAACAACAAATACAACTGTTAAGCAGCCGTCTATTGCTCCAAAACAAGGAAAATTTTCTTTTGAAGACCCTATCTATGATTATCAAGGTAATCAGATTGCTAGTTATAGTATTGAGGGGCATTCGGCGTACATAGAGAAAATGGCTAGTACTCTATATGATCAACGGCTTATATTTATTGGTGCCATGCTGATATTCGTGAGTGTAGTTGGGGCTACGATCTATCTGATAATTACTAGACCATTAAGACAATTATCTAAGAACATAGCTAATCATAATCCATCAGAATTGGCTCGTCTGCAAAAACGCCATGATGAGTTTGGGCAGGCAGCGGATTTGATAATTCGTGACCAAGAGCAGGAGCTGGCATTGAAAGTTGCTCATAGGGAGCTACAGGTAGCTCAAAAAGCCCTTGAGGATCAATTGCGTGATGTCGAGCGCATAAATGATCTCATGGTTGATCGAGAATTAAAGATGATAGAGCTTAAGAAAGAGATTAAAAGCCTACGGACTAAATCTGCGAACCTCAAAAAACCAAGAGGTAATAAATAGCATGAAGCGAAACTCTATCTTGATCGATAAAATATTGTTGCGCGGCATAAATACATCGGACAAGAGCGACATTGATGTTCGTAAGCTGTGCTTTGTGAGTGTCTTCATTCTGCTCGGACTAGTGGCCTCCATAAGCTCACTGCTGCTAGGTTTAGTCGTGCAAAATGCCAACTTTAACTTATTAGCACCAATATTTGCAGCTGGCGGCTTTTTTACACTGTACCTGCTATTCAGGCTAACCCAACGGTTTGAGCTAGTTATCCAGGCGATACTTGTTGGGCTGAACGTTTTATGTATTTACTTATTAATTAATGATAATTTTAATACCGCAATAATGTGGTGTTTTACACACGGTGTTGTGGCTGGCTTGACCCTAAACTGGAGAAGAGCAATCAGTTGGTCATTGCTGTATCTGGCAAGCATTCTGGTGGTACTTACAAGTCCTGGCTTAAATGGTGGTGATTCTCACTCGATAGTCTATCTGGTAATCTTTGTAATTAGCTACGTTAGCTTAATGTCATTTGCGATGAGCTACCAAAGGATTGTAGCGGCTTCGGAGAGAACCATACAAGAAAATAAAAATCAGCTTACAGCATTAAATGAAAGGCTACAGCAAGAATTAGCCTTTGCCACCAAATCTAAAAAAGATTTAGATACCCTTAGCGTGTCTTTGGCACAACAGAACAAAAAACTAGTTCGTTCCCGGTCGGCACTCGTTAATCTCTTAGGGGATGCGAAGGAATTGGAACAGCAACTTAAGGCCGCCAAAGCGGATGTGGAACGTAAGGTAATTGAGCGTACTCAAGAATTATCTTTGGAGCAAGCTAGACTAGATTCGACGATTCAGAGTCTACCAATGGCTGTTATGCTGTTGAGTTCGGACATGAAGATTGTCGATGCAAATTATATAGCAAAAACAATAGCTGGTGTTTCACGAACAGATATTGTAAGTAGTAAATTGAGCCAAAAAGATAGTACGGCACTCCTTCGTTTGCTGAATTATTTTGCCTCTAAGACCAAACTAAAACAACAGGTGAAAAAGGGCGAGGAATATGTTATCCCAGAGGTGCAGTATAAGGGTGCTTATTATAAGCTCGTTGCATCCCCAATTCATCGTTTTAGCGGTGAGTCTACCAATGAATCAGGTGCAGTAATCGTGATTGAAGATATGACCGAGCAGCGGCTTCTCGACCGTGCTAAAGATGAGTTTTTGATGATTGCCTCTCATGAGCTGCGTACTCCACTGACAGCGATTCGGGGTGATGCGGTTATCTTGAAGAAAATGCTTGCTAAAAAGCACAAAGATAGTGATTTGAACGAAATGGTGCGAGACATTGAGACTTCCAGTGCTCGGCTCTTAGGGATTGTCAACGATTATCTGGAGCTGTCCAGTCTTGAGCAAAATCAGCTAATCATTAAGCCGAAGTTGTTTAATTTAGCCAATAGTGTGACTAGGATAATACATGAGAATAGCTCTATTGCCGATGCCAAGAATCTTACATTAAGAACTGACAAAGATTATGGTAAACAGCAGTATACAGTGATGGCAGATGAGGATCGAATAATGCAAGTCTTACAAAATCTTGTATCCAATGCTATTCACTATACGGAAAAAGGTAGGGTGCAAATATCCTTAACCACAGCAAAAGATAGGGTAGTCTGTCGAGTTTCAGATACTGGTATAGGTATAGCTAAATCTAGTCAAGCTAGGCTATTTTTAAAGTTTGAGCAGGCTCAAGACAATCTTTTGACACGGGATCCAGCTCGTAGCACAGGATTGGGGTTATATATCGCTAAGCTTATTATTGAGAAGTCGGGTGGCGAGATAGCACTAGAGAGCTCCACTCTCAAAAAGGGTTCGGTTTTTATGTTCTCTTTGCCGCTAGCCACAAAGAAGAAGTCTGCTACTGCTAAGCGTAGGGCGACCGATCACGGTGTTGCTGGTAGTGGCGATGCTTTAAGGCTAAAATAAACCTAACATAATTATTTAAGAGGATTATGAAAATGCCTGAAGTTAAGAAAAAGATTTTATTAATTGAAGATGATCCTTTGCTGTCGCGCATGTATGAACGACTATTTAAGCTGCATGGCTATGATATTTCAGTTGCTCTAGACCCCCAGGTTGGACTAGATGATGTTAAGGTGTTACAGCCTGATATTATCTTGCTTGATATTATGATGCCAAATATTAATGGCCTGGAGGCCTTAAAGATACTCAAAGACGATGCTGCGACTAAAAATATTCCTGTAGTGATGATCACTAATGTAGAGGATGGTGATACTGAGAAGCAAGCCAACGACTTAGGGGCTGTGGGCTATTTAGTAAAAAGTAAAAATGACCCGGATGAAACTGTTGAATATGTGACCCAAAAGCTTAAGGGTTAGTTGTTGTTCGTATTTTGTTTGCTTTTTATCATAATTTAATGTATATTTGAGGAGTGATTGAATCGATTCTCTCAAAAGTTGAAGAGTATAGAGTAGTTTATCTCGACTTCGATTCATTTTTTGCTTCTGCCGAGCAGCAAAGGAGGCCAGAACTACGAGGTCGGCCAATTGTAGTATGCCCACATGTTTCGGAGGGTAGTTGTGTGGTGGCAGCTTCTCGAGAGGCTAAGCGTCTGGGCGTACAAACTGGTATGCGGGTATTTGAGGCGCGCAAGCTTGTTCCGGGTATTGCCTTAGTGCGAGACACACCATCTTACTATCGGGCCATTCATGCTCGTACGTTGAAGATTCTAGAGAATACTCCATGCCAGGTAATTGTACGTGGCATTGATGAGATGGGCTTGATATTGCCATCATATATGCGGAATATGCGAGATGGGGTAGCTTTGGTAGAACAACTCAAGCGGACTTTTTGTGCGCAGCTTGGTGAAGTGATCACGGCTTCGATGGGGCTTGCGGCAACGAATTGGCAGGCTAAGATGGCGGCTTCGGCTGATAAGCCGAATGGGCTTGTGACGCTTGGGATGCACGAATATGAGCAATTTTATGCTGGCCTTAAGCTAACCGATTTAACGGGGATTCATTATCGGATGGCACGACGACTGTATGCTTTGGGTATTTATTCGCCACTCGAGCTCTACCAGGCAAGTGAGCCTTTCTTGAGGAAGGCACTTGGGGTGAATGGTACAAAATGGTATCTACGTCTGCGGGGTGTGGAAGTGGACGACAGGTCAGCTGTGATGAAGAAATCAATTGGTCATCAAACAACGCTTATGCCGCGAGTGGCACTTTCTTTTGAGGAGTTGGAAGCGGTGATGTGTACGATGATGTTAAAGGTTGGCTATCGCTTGCGCGCTAGCGGTCGTGGTGCACGTGGTTTATCAGTCACAGTTCATTTTCTCGATGGCGGTGGTTGGCATGGAGTTGTGCGTCATGCTCAGTTGCTGGTTACACAGAATCAGCTCACAGCAGCTGCGAGCCGGATTTTACAGCAGTTGCGTGTACGTTTTCGTCCGGTTAAGAAGGTAAGTATCACAACATTTCATCTTGTAGCTACGAGCCAGCTTTCTTTACTGGAATGTGGAGCAGCAGATAAGGATGTGTCGGGTGCGCTTGATTATCTACGTCAAAAATACGGTTCACGGGCAGTGCAGTTAGCTTCTTCACTAAGTGATGAAATCTTTCCGGATCGGATTGGTTTCGGGGCTCCAGAAAGTTTATCGCTATCCGGTTATATTTAATTGTGTCTTCTGGCTATGGCGGTGTGGATGTATGATACTTACATATAATAATCTGGTGACAGTCAGGGAATACAAACGATGTAAAAATACCTACGTAGGATATGTATTTGATGTTTTTAATATTGGTCACCTTGATCTCATCGGATGTTAATAGAGCTAGGGGATTAGTGGTGGTTGGCGTGACTCCAGATGATTGTGTGAAGTTCAGAAAATGTAACAGGTGGCCAATTATGCCTTAGGCGTAGTGCATTTAAGATTATTGATGTGGTAGGGATGTTGTTGTACTTTTATCAACTTTAGCTATACAACCTAATATTGCGGGCTCGAAGTTACAAGATACTTAAGAGGGCTGGCGCTTGACTATTTTGTACTTATATAAGGGTATCTGGCTTGGCTCCAGGATAAGGAGTGGTTCCATATAGATGGTACTGAGCTGATTACACATTCGTGTTTTAGCGATGTAGCTTATACTACAGACTATCGAGAGGATTGAATGCACTCAAGATCATAGCCCATGCCGAGCTTGTAGCGTGTGAGATTTACAGATATAATTAATCCGTTTTTACATACTTGTTGGGTCCTTAGCTCAGTTGGCTAGAGCGCTTCCTTGACGTGGAAGAGGTCAGAGGTTCGAGTCCCCTAGGACCCACCATT
>CAZHOZ010000061.1:0-5921 GCA_964533895.1 uncultured Candidatus Saccharibacteria bacterium
CCTTCACTTGAGCTTGTTTCACAAATTCTTGGTGGGTCCACCCAGGCAATCGGTGGTCGACGTAAACCAAGTCCTAAACAGATAATTGAAGAAATTGCGCAATATTATGGTCTCAGTGCCGGTGACCTATCAGGTAAGAGACGGAGTAAAGATGTGGTGTTGCCCAGGCAAATTGCGATGTATATTCTACGCTCCGAGCTGGATCTTTCCTTTCCTCAGATCGGTGGTCATCTAGGTGGTCGTGATCACACCACAATTATGCATGGCTGCGATAAGGTTGAGATGCTAATGCAAGCAAAAGATCCGGTCACACAAGAGATTGTTGAGGTCCGCCAGCTAATTCATAAAGAATTTTCGACGGTGCGTTAATGGTAGTAGCTAAACTAGACTTACCTAAACTAGCCTACTCTTCAGGGCGAGAGCCGAATAATTTAGGGCTGACTTTATTTGAAAGCAGTGAAGTTAAATTTTTATTAAATGAAAATAAATCGATCCTAAAATCTCTAGCACTAGCTATAAATAAAGTTAAGATAGTTTTGAGTAAATCTAATACATATAATTTCGGTTTTTGTCCACAGTTTGCCTGTGGACAACATGAGGATAAACTCGTGGAAAAGCTGCGGAAAAAATGTTGGCAAATTGTGGTTTTTTATGTCATTTCTCCACATGTTATCCCTATCCTCCTCCCCATAACCCACAAGCTAAGTGTCATCCCCAGCTTATCCAAAATACATATAAACATCCCATCCACACATAAATACAACCTCAACTACTCCTTAAGACCACCCTCAAAAACTAGGTTCTCCCCATCTTCCACAGCACCCACCACTACCATTTCCAATATTTATAAAAGGTTAAGAAAGGACCAAGCTTAATGAAAATATCAGTTATACAAGAAAACCTAGTAAAGGCTGTAGCTACTGTAAGTCGCGTAGTCGGTTCGAGGACTAGTTTACCTATTCTTGGCAATATCCTTCTCAAGGCTGATAAATCTTCATTGAGTTTATCAGCAACAAACTTAGAAGTTGCTCTTACAGTAACCATCGGCTGTAAGGCAGAGCAGACTGGGGTCGTGTGTGTTCCAGCAAAATTGCTCTTAGAGACACTACAAAGCCTACAGAGCGAGAAAATTATGCTCTCTGGTGATGAGGGCAAGCTCGAGATTACGGCAGCTGGTGCGGAAGTACAAATTCAGGCGATGGCTGCAGATGAGTTTCCTGCCATACCTACTATCAGTTCTCCACAAAATCTTATACTTCCCCGAGGCGTGATAGTGGATGCTATGACGAAGGTAGCTGTTGCGGCATCACTCGACGAGTCTAGGCCAGTTTTGGCGGGGGTTTTTATTAAATCTACAAAGGATGAGCTGGTTTTTGCTGCTACCGATAGCTACCGACTAGCGGAAGCTCGCGTGAAGTCTGTGGGTGGTGATGAAACTTCAGTTATTCTCCCCCTTCGGACTGTTCAGGAGGTATTGAGACTGGCTGCAGCCGCAGAAGTGGCAGATATAACACTAGAGCTCGGTAAAACCGAGGCGCGCATAATTATTGATAATGTCGAACTTGTGACACGACTTATTGAAGGGAGCTTTCCTAATTATGCACAAATTATCCCCTCGCAGGCCGCCTCCACAATACGCGCTTCTCGTACAGAGCTAACTCAAGCAGCCCGACTCGCGGGGATTTTCGCACGTGAAAGTGCCCACACTATCATCCTCAAAGCTTCAGGGTCGACGCTACAACTCCATGCCGAAGCAGCTCAAGTTGGTGAAAATACCTCAGAAGTTGCATTAAAGCTAGACGGTAATGACGCAACAATTTCTCTAAATGTACGCTTCCTTATTGATGCTCTTGGTGTAATAGATACCGATGAAGTGGAGCTACGTCTCAATGATAAGCTAGATCCGTGTGTTGTCGTCCCTGTAGAAAAAAATAATCAATATATTCACCTGATTATGCCGCTGCGTAGTTAGGATTTTATTGTGCTGACACATCTCCGTCTATCACATTTTCGCTCATATGAGTCACTGGAATTGTCCTTGGATGAGCCAGTTTTTTTAATACTCGGACCCAATGCGACCGGAAAAACAAATATCTTAGAGGCAATATATATTGCCTCTATTGGTAAATCGTTTCGCACTGACGATGCGGGGTTGGTGACGCACGGACAGGAGGGTTACGCTATTGAAGCACAGTATAGTGATGAGGTAATTAGGGTAACTCTGCGTCTGGAGCCACGAAAAACTAAGCAGTTTGAGCGTAATGCTGTTAAAATTTCTCGCTCCACTCTCTTGGGCAGGCATCCAGTAGTGCTTTTTGAGCCGAATGATTTAAATCTTCTCTCAGCATCTCCAGAGCAGCGCCGACGCTATCTAGATGTTGTTTTAACGCAGACCGATCAGACGTATAGACGGAGCTATCTTACTTATCGCCGCCTACTTAGGCAGCGCAACTCTCTGCTGTGGCGTAATAAGCGTCTACCTATCTTAAAATTAGATGACCAACTGTTTATCTTAGAAACTCAACTTAGTCCAGTAGCCGAAGAAATTTCACGTAGACGACATGCTCTCTTGCAGGATTTAGAGAGTATTCTAGTGCAAATTGTTCCGAGAATAGCTATGAAGGCACATAATCTAAAGATTGAATTTAAAGAAAGAAGTACCGATTTTATGCAGCGCATTCAAGCGGTACGAGAGCGAGATATTGCTATTGGCAGCACTACGGTTGGTCCTCACCGTGAAGATTGGTCACTATGGCTAGATGGACACTTAATTCAGAGTACGGCTTCTCGAGGTGAAATACGCACCGCCTTGCTGGCTTTAAAATTAGCTGAATTACAATACATTAAGGAAAGGAGTGGCAACCGATCACCCCTCCTGCTACTCGACGACGTGTTTAGTGAGTTGGATGAGTCGCGTCGGCGGCAGTTAATTGATGAATTATCGGAAATACAGACCGTTATTACGAGCACTGATATTGATAAGCGATTAAAGTTACCAGCTCAGACTTTAGATCTCACGAGGCCAAGAGTATGAGTTTTGAAAAAATTGGCGATAGTCTTGCTAGAAAAAACCTTGATGAGCAGTTTGATATTGTGCAGTTTTTTAAGATTGTGAAAGAAGTGATAAAAAGACGGTCTGGCGTTGAGATTGATGCGGTCAGTTTTAATGAGGGGCTGCTGAGAATAACCGTCTCTCATCCCGTCGAAGCCAGTGAAATACGTTTGCGCAAAATTCAGATAGAACGTGAAATCATAAAGAAGACTCAACAAAAAATTAACAAATTTATTATAAAAAACCAGTTCTAGGGGATTTACTAAGAGGTGTCGCTAGTAATTCTATAAAGATTACTATGAAAATTGGCTAATTAAGGCTACTCCCCGACCTCCGGCCGGACAACAAATCCAGCAGGAAACTCATTGCGTAGGTCGAATTCGGTATATCTAATTATATACTTATTAATATCGATTCCCTGGTCTTTTAAGTATGTGAGTGCTTCAGTGCGATATCTTCTAATATCATTTAAGTAGGCCTGGCGCTGTTCTGAAGTTGCAGGTAGGGCATTGTCTCCGGGTTCGAAAAATTTCATCGTAATAGTTATTGTTGCTGGAACCTCAGCACCTTCACTTGGGAAAATATAGCTAATCTTATACTTATCTGTTTCGTGGGGTAGTACTTTTACGATTGGGTCTTGAGGCATAGATTCTCCCTCTGATGCGTACTCGTCAAAGAGCTTTTGCGTTTCTTCGCTCATGTTGTCGTAGTCGATATTTCTTACCGTAAATGGAATATCCTTACTAAACTTATCACCATCTTCGGACAGTATATTATTAAGTGAAAGCGTATATTTCCCCTCTTGAGCGGTCTGCTGAATAGTTATTTTAATAGTTTTGTCGTAGACATCAATATAGACTGAGCTGTCAAAATCAAACTTCACAACACTAGAAGCATCTTTATTGTAACTATCTCGAATAGCTTTGGCGTCTAACTTCTCACTAAATTCCAAAACAAGTACGCCCATTGTGCTGGGATAGTTATTGGTGTCGGGTGTGCTTTTAATAATTCTAAATTGAGTAGATTGCAAGTACAGCGTTGCGATTAGGAGCACTAATGTAAGTATTGCGAGACCGATAATGAGTTTTATTTTTGGGGAGAGGTTTTTCATATATTCCTTTCTAGCCTATGGCAGTCTCTGATAGCTATCAAAGAGTGCTTTTGGTAAGCCTATTTTATCGCTTCCAGCCTGGAAGAGAGCTTGATTTTCAGCAGGACAGCTTTCTCGTTTGCATCCAATCCTTCTGTCGGTTGTGTTGGCGTCAATATGAAGGTGTGGTGATCCGCAACCAGCCGATGGTGGACCAACAAAACCAATCACCTGTCCTTCCTTGATTATGTCACCTTTCTTTACAATGGTTTGCTCGACTGACATATGAAGATAGGCAACGGTAACTCCTTTCTGTTCATCCCATATAGCAACAGATCGACCGTGACATTTATCAAAACTCACTTGCACTACTTTTCCAGGCAGTATTGCTGCGACTGGGGTACCGGGGTCAGCCATAATGTCGTGCGCGGCATAAGGGTGGTCGCCTTGACCCATCACACCATTCTTGAACTGCCCACCATTAAGCTCGGTCATGCGGGCTTTGGTGGTTTGGAGTGGGAAGCCAACAAAGCCCGCCGCTTGACCACCGATAGCGGTATTGCAATTAGTGGAGCCACTCGCAAGTGGGCTATTCGCACCTACTCCATTACCGTAGAGTTCGAGTACTTTTTGACCTTCGGCAGCTCGCTTAGCTTGAGCGCTTTCAGTCTGATCTGCTGGGCGTTCAAATTTAGTCATAAAGATACTCGAGGCTGTCCGCACATCACCGGCTACTTTTATGGCCTCGTAGGCTTCTTTATATCCCGTTGTGAGTTCCTGTAAGAGGTAGTCCAGTTGTAAAGCCAAATCACCCTCGATAGTCATGCCCCGGCTTCTTGCTAGGTCAACTAAGCCCTGTTGTCGACCTCTAGAAGTCCACTGAGCGATACCATAGCCAGTATGATTATCGACAGTAATATTATCCTTATCTCCTTCTGGAGATCCGGTGTTCTGCACGCGCTTTGGATTTACTCCAGATTCGGCATAAAGATTACCCATTATCCCTGCCGATTGCTGAGGAGAGAATCCTTTGCTTATAAAGTAATTGAAAGCTTTTTCTATATTATCATTGCCGGTAAGGTTAGCAGTAGCTGGAGCTGTGCCTGCACCAACAGAAGCTGGACATTGACACCTTGCATCTAGGATCGGTGCTGTTGATGAGGGGGTAGTGATGGTTTTTTGAATAGCCCCTGCGAGTGCTTCGTAGCCTTTAGGGCTTGCGCTATGTACCCCTAAGCCATCAAATGGCATAACAGGATTTGTGGCCTTTTCATAAGTTTCCGGATTCCCTTCTGTAGTAGATCTTAAAATGACTAATAACCGGAGTACCGAGCTCAGATGCTTTTGCATATATGGTTTTATTGGTGTTTGCAGCCCCAATTCTAGTCGCAGCTGATGGGCTGGCGGCAACATCAACCAAATATATTTTAGCTTGGGTACCAGTTGCTTTAATTTGATTGACTAGCGTATCTAAGTTCGCTTTATAGTTATTTTCAGGGTTAGTGCCAAGTTCTATGACGACCACTTGAGCACCTTTAATAGCTTCAGTATCGGCTGTAGCCGCCTCTAGCCCAGAAGTGCCGGTAGTTAGCCCACCTCCAGTTATAGAGCGAGCTGGATCGGCATTCACTACGGCTTTGTAGCCGGCAGCAGTCAGGTTTTTTTCTAGGCTAGCCTTTGTTCCTTGACCTATAGAATCGCCAAGGTAGTATACAGTTCCCCCTGCAGTGAGGCTGCCACTACCAACTGTTGATGTGGATTGTGCCGGTCCACAATTAA
>CAZHOZ010000062.1:0-808 GCA_964533895.1 uncultured Candidatus Saccharibacteria bacterium
GCCATTATCACCTGTGGATTGATGCCAAAATCCCACGCCGCGTCACGAATGATCCGCGCTGCCGACTGACCAACCGATGGATCGACATAATTTTTTAGCCCACTATTGCGCGCATTCATAAAGTTTTGGATCGCCGACTCGTCCATAGTTGTGTGGTTGGTAAATCGACCATCATCAATAATATTATTTGAGTTATAGGCTGCATTAGCCGGTGTGGCAGACAGCAAAAACACCACAAACAAGCCGACCAAAGCCAGCAGCTTAGTTGTGATTCGTGTTAATATGTTCACCCTCCTGTCCATACTAATCTCCCAACCTCACGGATACCTTCGTATGCTTTTCTTCGTTGCCGTTTGCTCCTATGGCAAATACTTCAATATAGCCACTGCCACTGGCACCGCCAGAACTAATCGTTGCCGAATACCGACCCTTTACAACATTTAACTCGCCTTGTCCGACCAAACCGCGCTCATCACTTTGAATACGGTAAGACACCTTAGAATATGTGGCTGGCGCCGTACCCTCTAGCTTAGTGCCTGCTTTTATCGTGGCACCAGTAGTGGGCGAAGTAATAATAATGCCAGTGCTAGCAGCAGCCTGCTGTTCTTGCTCGGGCACGCTACTAACAGGACTCGTGGTTGCACTCGGAGTTGGCGTAAGATTATCCTGAACACCAACATCCTCTTCTTGTGTACTCTCCTGTTGATCTTGGGCGGCGACCGGATCCTGCGCTTTGCTATCCATATACCAGCGCCATCCAAAAAACCCACCAACACCCAAAACTGCCAAAATAACCACTATTATAAGT
>CAZHOZ010000062.1:818-5860 GCA_964533895.1 uncultured Candidatus Saccharibacteria bacterium
CCGTATGCCATAATCCCCCGAATCTACGAAGATTATTATACCATAAGAATTTCGTAAGCTTGTAAAAAATCTTACAGAACTTAAGGCTTTTTAGCTTGTGGCTTTACCTGGGCCATCAAGACAAATAGTAACCCAACCAACACCAAAACCCCATACCAAGCCGCGTCAAAGGTAGTAGTGTCAAAAACCCCCATATTACGCAAAATAAATATGAGGCCCAGCGCCATCAGCCCCAAACCTTGAGCCGCTTTGCCGGATCCGGCCATAATCACCCCACCTAGAAAGACTAAAATTGGTACCGTCTGCCGAGGAATCAGGTTCGCCATATCGGACTTAGCTAAAATTGCCGAAAGAAAGCCTACACCAACCAAGATAATCACAATCCCCACAATCAACGACATACCATTCTGCCATCCATCCGAAGATTTTGCACCGCCCATATTGCGCTGTATGGAATCTTTTACCATGTTCTACCCCTTTTCAATTAATTGCGACAGATTCTTTAGGTATAGCATAAGCCATGCAAAGCTAATTCCAAAGCTTAAGAGCTCAAAAGCTGTAAGATTCAAATACCCGACCATCGCAAAAAGCACATAGCAGACAATCAGTGAAGCACCCATTATATATGACAAAATAAAGAATTCAGGCGACAAGCGGGGTGATGTCCAGCGCAAGGTAGAGATTAGGAAAAGAAAACCTAGCACCATGCCGTAAGCTGACGCATTGTGGAGAGTAGCATAGATTGTGTCCTCTTGGAATGGAAAAATTCCCACGCACGCTAAGGCGATGGCAATAAACACGAACGCACCCTTAATAACATTGAGGCGCATGCCAGAATTACTGCCCTCAAACGCTGGAGCTAGGGCATTAAACAAATTTTCTGTTAGCGCCAACATCACTAGTCCTGAAAAAATTAGTGTAAAATTAAACGCCCGAGCAGCATTAGATTGCTCCATACCCAAATAGCTAAAATGTACCTGCCACCAGTCAGCCTGACCATTTGTGACCATTGCAAACAATACTCCACCCACTAGAACAATGCCTAAAATTGCTAAAATACGATTTACCGAAACGGTGTAAGCCAGATTGATGATTATATACGAGCAACCGCCAACCACCACACCAGTAATTAAGGCCGCACTATAGGGGTCCAACTCCAGACCGATGAAGGCGTGCGAAAACACAAACGCCGTTAGTGCCATAGCAGCTGCAGCTACCAGAGTGTAAGCAAAAGCCAAAGTAACGGTATCGCGCCAAAAAATCCAGCTTTTTGGCAAAGGCTGCTTAGCATTTTCGTGCATCCAACGCTCCCCTTCACGATAAAAATAAGCAAAAAATACAAAGCTTGCTAGCGTACCAATGTAAACCGCTAAGCGCGTTATTGAAAGGCTACCGGTAATTGGTACTAACTTTACTCCATTACCCAAATACCAAGCCACCGCAATAGCCGCTGCTACTAGCGCACTAATAATCCCCCAGCGCAAAGCTAACTGCTCGGCAATACGTACCCTCATACCTACAATATCTTTCTTGCGTACCATATCTGCATACTACACCTGAACACTGATAATAGCTATCTGGGGTATATTTTATGTCTGTCGGTTCGTATACTTATTACTAATTATGAAAACGTCAAGCGCCACACAAAATGCAGCCAAGCTCAGCTCACAGCTCCAAGTAATTCAAGAGCACCGACTACGACTTGTAGTTATTGGGGCACTTTTTATTCTGACCGGACTAGTAATATTACAAGCACCCTTTATCTTCTTCGACCCCTTACGGATCTTACTAAGTTTTGGCTTGATTTTAAGTGGTGGACTTAAGCTAGTTCAACTACTACTCGGAAAAAGCTCCAAGGGCTACAGATTGCGTGGAATCATACTCATCCTCGCGCATTCACTTATCGATATTGGCGCTGGACTTATTTTTCTATTCAATGACAATCTATCGATTGGCTTTATTACCCTGATCCTTGGCATTCTCTTTACTATTGATGGTGTTGTTCAGTTTGGCGTAGCCTGGCGCTCGCGTGGTATAAAATCGCGCTTTCTATTTTTTTTGAATGCCTGCTTTACTCTTTTTCTAGGGCTCAGTACCATTGTTTTGATCCCTCAACTACGCGTAAACGGCGTGGTTTTTCTCTTGGCAGCTCGTCTTATATCGTTTGGCTCAATGTTGCTCACCATGGCGTATCGCAGTAAAAATGATAGTTTGCCGATAATATTCACCGAAATAGATCCAGAAGTAGTGCGCCGCAGAAAAGGCGAGCTCTACGCCTGCTACTTTGGCTCTGGCTTTCATCTAGGCGTGTACATTGGAAATAATGAGGTCGTACATTATCGAGACGACAGCGTAGTTCACCACACTAGCTGGGAAGAATTCTTGCGTGGGCGTGAACCCCAACACTGGGTGTACCCTGACATTAAGGCTGCACCGGTAGATGAAGTTATTAAAACCGCTGTTGCACAAGCCGGAAAGCATATGAAGTATAATCTCATTTCCAATAACTGCGAGCATTTTGCCATTTACTGCAAAACTGGCGGAAAATCGCGCGATTCGCTATATGCACAAACGAATTCTGCGATGCGTAATCTCAAACAGCGCCCCTATCTAGCGGTGTTTGTTGAGGCTTACACACGAGCTGGTGAGTGGCTGGCCTTTCATTTTGGCGGTACCTTTGGGCACAGGGTTTCGTATAAAATCCGCCGGTTTAATTCAATGGTGACGGCCTGGATGCTGTCGGCAAAAAAGCCCAGTCCTAAAAATTAAACTGATACATCACGCCGGCTCCACCACATCGCTCCAATGGCTGTGGCAAGCACGATTGTTGCTCCAAAAACTGCTGCGCCAGCACTGTTGATACTCCCCTCGGTAAGGATCTTAGCGCCCTCAAAGTAGTGAAAGTACGAGACAAGCCGCATCCATTCAAACTTATCCTGCAAACTTGCCACAATACGCGCTACATACATAACCAACAGTATCCCGGACACCGCACCATACACCCTCGCCTTTTCAGAAAACACAGCCGAGCACATGTAAGCCAAGCTATACACTGCCGCCGCAAACAGCCATGCAAACCCCGTCAGTTGCAGCCAGCGAGTCACCTCAACTTCAATGTCATACAGTCCGGCCAAGGGTATCACACCAAGCAAAGAAACGACCACAAATATGGTGACCGCAGCGAGTCCAGCAACATATTTAGAGAAATACAGCCTAGTGCGCGAGACTGGCTGTGCAAGTTCAAGCCCAATCGTGCCTGATTCTACTCCGCCAGCCAGTGCCTTACCGGCATAAGAGATTGCCAAAATGATTGCCAAGAGAGGCCACACCATCGAGAGATGCTCAGCTCCAAAATAACTAGCAAAGTCACCAATATTCAAATTGGAAATCCCCATCGCCTCCATCATGCCTTCAGGAAACGACTTAAAAATCTCCTGGTACGAACCCATCTGATCCTTCAACGACGGAAACAACGACACATATAACCAAGCGAAGGCCAGAGCTGAAAAACAATATACCAAAAGCGACCTGCGACGATCTCGCATGTAACGACGAATAATTGTCAGACTCATGAGTACATCTCCAAAAAAATTTCCTCCAAGCTGGCATGTGTAATTTCCAGATCGGACAACCGGTACTTAGCCAGCGTTCTAATAATCGGATTGAGGTCTCCCTGTACCAAGAAAGTAGTTTCATGACTGTTTTGACTACGCACCGTAATCCGATCACTTCGTAGGGCAGTTTTTGGCAGTGGTTTTAGACTGCGAACGCGCACCACATGTCGAGTTTTTTCACGCAAACTTTCCAAGCTTTCAACGGCTACGAGCTTACCCTGGCGAATAATTGCCACCCGCTGACAAATCCGTTGCACCTCGGCTAGGTTGTGCGAAGAAATAAATACCGTGCCACCACGCCCCCGAAAATCCTCGAGTACTCTATAAACCTCATTTTGAAAAAGTGGATCCAGTCCTTGAGTCGGCTCATCTAAAACCAATACTTTTGGCTCTCCAATAAGCCCCAGAATAAGATTTAGTTTTTGGCGATTACCGGTCGATAGCACCTTAACCCGACGATCTAAATCTAGCGAAAACTGCTTCAGAAGCCCCTCGTAATTACCACACCCTCCCCTAAGACGGGCAATATACTCAATGTGCTCGCGAGCCGTCCACTTATCGACTAAGTGATGATCGCTCGCGACATAGCCAATAATGCGCTTTGCTATTACGCTATCATGCCGAGCATCTTCGCCAAGAATGCGTATTTTGCCGGCATCCGGTGTTAAAAAATTCATCAGGCAACGAATGGTGGTAGTTTTACCAGCACCATTTGGTCCCAAAAAACCAAAAATCTCACCCTTTTTTACACTAAATGAAACCTCCTCAACAGCTCTATGACGGCCAAATGATTTGCAAAGTCCCTTAATTTCTAAAGCGGTAGTTGTTATGAGTTACGTGTCCTTTTTTGCTAGTTTAACATCGGGCTTTTTCTTGTCTTTAATTTCGCGCTCCACACTAATCACACAATCGGTCACCAGAGCTACAATCGCACCCACAGCTGCCAGTATTGGAGCCAGCAGGGCACCAACCACACCAACCGTTAGAGGGAATTCAGCGATTATCTTACCTTTTTTATCCTTTACCATTATCTTGCGAACATTCCCCTCACTGACCAGCTTTTTAAGCTTAGTCATAATATCTTCGCCAGAAATCTTAAACTCTTCAGTGCGCTGCGTTGCCATAATTCACCTCTTTATCTCTACCTTAATTATACCCCTATCTGCAACCGTCGCGTGATACAATATTCTTGATGAGCATAAGAGTAATCAAAAACGTTGACGCACTCGCCACCACGCCGTTGCGAAAAGACGCTTTAGCGATTGCCGAAGCTGGCTATCGCTCGATAGATTTACGCAGCATGTTTACAAAAAAGCTACAGATCGTCGGTGATCACCTAATTGTCGACAGTAAACGATTCGCTTTGTCTGAGTATAAAAATGTCTATGTGGTTGGAGTTGGCAAAGGTAGTGGTCTGGCTGTTGAGGG
>CAZHOZ010000063.1:0-5858 GCA_964533895.1 uncultured Candidatus Saccharibacteria bacterium
GGACAGGAAAACTTGGTTTTTTGGCCTTAATGTGAAGGGGATTCAGGCCCTAACTCACGATCATGCCAGTGATGTTCCGTTGAGCCCGAAGACGGGTGCGCCACTGCAGTATAGCCGGCGCTACTTTGGTCACGTGGGTAAGTATAGAGCCGTTGATGGTAGTTTTTCGCGGCCAGCGCCAGATGTAGAGGTGGAAAATATTATTCGTGAAGAGTCGGCGCAAGTTGTTACGATTAAAATACGCGGTTTTGGACAGCCAGTGATTGTGCGGAGTAGTTTGGTTGGAATCTACAATATTTATAACCTGGTGGCGGCATTAGCCGTGGCAGCTGCATGTGGGCTAGATGTAGAGCAAGCCGCGGGGGCCCTACGCAGGAAGAATACGGCTTTTGGTAGGCAAGAATCACTACACTATCACGGTCGTCTGTGCACATTTCTACTCATAAAAAACCCCACTGGTTTCAATCAGATAATCCAGTCATTTTTTCAACAGCCATCTAAGTCTCCAATATTGGTTGTGATAAATGATAATTTTGCTGATGGCAAGGATGTTTCCTGGCTGTGGGATGCTGCGTTAGAAGATCTATCTACAACTGGACGGATTATTGTTTCGGGTTTGCGTGCCTATGATATGGCTTTGCGATTGCAATACGCCGGAAAAGACTGTGAGGTGATTGAGGATCCGATGCGGGCGCTGCAGGAATTAACGCGTGAGGGTGCAGAGGAGATATTTATTCTGCCAACATACACAGCACTCTTAGAGATGCGCAAGCGACTCTCGCTAAAATTGGAACACAGTGTATGAGCCGAAAGAAAATCTCTATTTTATACTTATACCCCTACGAAATGAATACCTATGGTGATTGGGGGAATGTGCTTGTTTTGCAGAAGCGCCTGGAATGGCGTGATTATGTGGTGGAGATTGTTGAGCATCGTCCAGGTGACCGGCTAACAAAGCGGCCAGACATCATTTTTTTTGGTGGCGGTCAAGATAGTGGCCAGAGTCTGATTTTGGCTGATTTACAAAAACAGGCCGGCCGATTACGGGATTGGATTGGTGACGGGGTGGCGACTTTAGTTATTTGTGGTGGCTATCAGCTTCTGGGGCATGAGTTTATAACTATATCAGGAGAGCACCTGGAGGGAGTGGGGGTACTTAATGTGACTACGCAGGCTCAGTCGGAGAGGCTTATCGGCAATGTGGTACTCTCGAGCGAACGTTTTGGTACCGTGGTTGGTTTTGAGAATCATTCGGGGAGAACGTTTCTCCAGGGGGGAGCTGAGGCACTTGGTACTGTCGAAAAAGGCGGAGGGAATAACGGCGAAGATAAAAAAGAGGGAATTGTCTTCAAGTCGACGATAGGAACTTACCTGCATGGACCACTGCTACCTAAAAATCCTCAAGTAGCCGATTGGTTAATTGCGCAAGCTTTAGGCATTACGAGTAAAGAATTAGTTCAACTACCAGACAGTTTTGTTGCTCAGGCCAGAGCATCTGTAGCATATAGATAGTCTCGTTATTCACTCGAAAACTAAAGCAGTTCAGTTTTGTAGGACTAGAAACTTCTCGATAGATATTGAGGAGTTGAACCTATTTCGTGTACACTAATGAATAAGAAAATATGTAAGGAAACTGGCTGTATGCAAATCGAATCGCTTTTTGGTTCAAAGACCCGAGTAAAATTATTGAGCCTTTTCTATAATAATCCCGAGCGACCATTTTACGTCCGTGAGATTACTCGTAAGATTAACGAGCAGATTAACTCAGTGCGGCGTGAGCTACAGAATCTGTTGAATATTGGCATCGTGAAGTCGGTTAATCAATCAAATCGTCTTTACTACGAAATTGATCCTTCTTTTAAGTTTCACAATGAACTGATGTCAATTTTTCAGAGAATACCTGCAAAATCTAAGGAGATACGTGAGACGAAAGAAGAAGATCAAATACTCAAGAAGATCCAAAAGGCGGGTAATGTCAAGGTTTTGTTTCTGTCTGGAGCATTTGTACGTGGGAGCATGCAAAATGTAGATATTTTTATTGTTGGTGATATGAATAAGGCGAAGCTGGCTCAGGTGATTGGTGATATGGAGACGGCTATGAATCGAGAGCTGAACTATACAGCTTTTCGTCTTGAAGACTTTGATTATCGTCGTAATCTCAATGACCGTTTCTTATTAGATATGCTGGATGCTCGTAAGATTGTTTTAAGGGATGATTTAAAGTTGTTTGATAAGGCTACCAAGCAACCATCTGAAAATGTGGACACGCCAGACCCGGTGCAGGTGAATGTATCCGCTCCTCACCCCGAGATTACAACCGAAGAAGCTATTCGTATGGCGGAGCTAGGCTAGATAAGGATGGCAGCAAATCAGTCTCCACCGACGGTGACCATCCAGGTTTCTTGGAAGACCATACTAACTGTTGCTGGGCTCGTGCTCGGCGCTTGGGTGGTTTATATGATCGGGGACTTTCTCATTCTGTTGTTTGCGAGTGTTGTGGTGGCGACTGCTTTGGCTCCATATGTGCACAAGCTAGAGGGTCGAGGGCTGCCGCGTTGGGCTGCTGCCGCTGCAATTTATCTGACAATTTTCCTCGTTTTGGGGCTCATTTTAGTTCTGGTAGTGCCAACTATTACTAAGCAGGTAACGGAGCTGGTAGATAACTGGCCTCACATCAATAGCTCATTGCAGGCAACACTTAGTCAGAATGAAGCCTTACGGGGGTTGTATGAGTCGTTGACTCGAGGGTCTGGTGATGGTGGATCGCTTGTTTCTCAGGTGGTGAATATTACCTCAGTGTTTGTGAATGGTGTTGCAACTACGGTGCTCTTTTTTGTGCTAACTTTTTATTTTCTAATGAATGGTCGCAAGTTGGCGCGCTTTGTTGTGGGGCTCGTCCCAGCCGGTAAGGAGCGTGAACGCTACGGGTGCCTGATCGCACACATGTCGGAGCGTATGGGTTTTTGGTTTCGTGGTCAGTTTATTATCTCAGCCATGACTTTTTTAGTTGTTTGGGCTGTACTTTCACTATTGCACGTAGAGTATGCCCTGACATTGGCATTGATTGCCAGTGTAGCTGAATTTATCCCGTTGGTCGGTTCGTGGATCGGTGGTGCGCCGGCGGTTTTAGTCGCTTTTGGGCAGTCGCCAATACTAGCGCTGTTTGTCATTATTTTCTTCTTTGCTTGGCAATCATTTCAGGGCTATATTATAAGTCCGCAGGTGATGCGTCGGGCTATTGGTGTACCTTCGATCTTCATACTTATTTCGGTACTGATTCTGGCTAAGTTGATTGGGTTTGTTGGTGTTTTCTTAGCTGCACCGATTGCTGCGGCTGCGGCTGTATTGGTCGAGGAATATGCTGAGGGCGTGCATACTCAGCTCAAACGCGGCCTGGCTGCTCGGGCTGGGCAGCGCAAGAGCTAATCTGGTATACTAGCATTTATGGATATTTCACTCGGAAGAGATAATACTTTATATATGCATGGTCGCGATGTGATGATGGCAATTGGACCAGAACTAAGCGCTAAAACAGATGTTTTTTTTACAACAAAAGGTGTAGAGCCAAAAGCCGAGGCTGGTAAATATTTTCAGGGTGCAGGTGAGTATGAAGTGCAGGGTGTGATGGTGGATGGGGTAGCCACTGGCCAGAGTGCAACTTCATACCATGTACTTACGGATAACGTAAATGTTGCCGCAGTTGCTTTGCATAAGGCTGAAGATCTTACTGACGAGATGCTGGAGCGCCTTCAGCCATCGCATGTACTTGTGCTGTGGCTCGAAGAAGGGTCAGCACAAGATGTAGCGCAACTGATGTCGCGTTTTGACGTAAATCAGCTCATTCCTGCGAGAGTACCCTGTGATTTGGAGGCTTTGGAAAAAGAGCTACAGCTGCAGATTGAGACCACACCAAAGCTTAAGTTGGCGGCTAAGAATTATGCCGATGGTGTGCGTTTACTGACCGCACTGAGTACATAAGGTGTAATCGATACTGATCTTGAACAAAAAACCGCTCTTTATAGGGCGGTTTTTCGGTTTTTCAGGGTTAGATTTTAAGTTAAGCTGTCGTGAGTTCGTCTTTTCCGAGGTCTTTTGCGTGTTTTTTTAGTGTACGGATAGTTGAAGCCGCAAGTTTAACACGAACTTTCTCACCGTTAATGATGAGAGTTTTCTTCTGGAGGTTTGGCTTCCAAACCTTTGGTGTGGCGCGCATCGAGTGGCTCACGTTGTGGCCAAATTGCTTACCTTTTCCTGTGATGTCGCATTTATAAGACATGGTCAATCCCTAACCCAAGCATAATAACAGATAGAAAGGGGTTTGGCAAGTCCTCATATTGGGGAGAGCTGGTATACTTAGGTTATGAATTTTCTTGAGATAGTTAACCTAATTTTTATCTATGTGGTGGCAATCACAATCCATGAGTACAGCCACGCAGCAGCGGCGCACAAGCTTGGTGACCCAACTGCTAAAGAAGAAGGCCGCCTTACCCTAAACCCAATGGCTCACATTGATCCACTCACCACGCTAGCTTTACCAGTTTTACTGATATTAGCTGGTAGCCCGGTTATTTTTGGAGCAGCCCGACCGGTTCCATTTGCGCCGTATTTGGTACGAGGTGGCAAGAAGGGTGCTGCACTAATTGCTCTAGCTGGACCGGGGAGTAATTTGGTCTTAGCAGCTTTAGTTGCTCTTATTATTCGCTTGGTTCCTAGTCTTGCGACAGCTGGAAGTGGGCTACTTATCTCGATGATGATGGTTAATATTGCACTAGCACTCTTTAATCTATTACCCATCCCGCCACTTGATGGATCACGGGTTTTGTATGCTTTCGTGCCGGCTAATATGCAGGATGCGATGGAGCGTTTTGAGCGTACTGGGCCAATCATTATACTGATACTATTCTTGGTGGGGTATCCTTTTATTGCGCCGTATCTAGGCACGGCAACTCAAGCCATTACACGCTTTTTACTTGGTATGTAGAGCTGATATACTAAAGTTAACCCTCGGGCGCGCGATACAAGCTTATATCTTTTCTGCTTAAAGAATAAAACGGGAGACCTAGATTGCGCCTCATACGGCTTCTAAAAGTAGGCTGATTGTGAGGTGGCTGCGGACACCCACCTGGATTTTGTGCCAGGGAAGATATGTTGCTTACCGGCGTCAAGGGGGATTTTTATTTATAGCTTAAAGCGTCGTTTCCAGAGTGTTGGCTGAGAGATCGAGTCGGCTCGCAAGATATCAATATGGGAATCTATACCCAAATGAGCAGCAACTTTGCGGATTTGGGCACTGACATCGTAGGGGAAAATCCAGAGGGCAGAGCTAAAGCGTTGAAAGCCAAGCCTTTTTAGCTCAATAAGAAACTGATTGCGGGCGATCTTGTGCGATTCGGGTATCTGGTAGGTAACGAATAGCCAGCGCTTATTCCAATTCTTTGGTGAGTGGGCAGATAGAACTCCGGGTCGGTGGAGTTCTCCACGTTTTAGTTGGGCAGTGCCACGAGCCGAAATCTTGTACAGTTTCTCGGTATCGATACGCCCTTGAGTAAGTGACCCCTGACGTGAAAGGATGGCAAGCGTGTCTTTAATACGGGCACGTGGTGAGCGGCTGGTATTCCAGCTGAATAGCTCCAAAAGCGCCTTGTCTTCCAGGAGTGAAGACTCGGTAGCTACGCCTTTTTGAGCAACTTTTTTCAGCAGTTCTTGAGATTTGGAAACTTTTTTCATATTTGTCATGCTTAAGCATGATTATTATGTAGTTATCGCCTATAAGTCAACCGGATTTGCTACAATGTTGAGGTAGCGGGGTGTGGCGCAGTTGGCTAGCGCGTACGGCTGGGGGCCGTGAGGTCGCAGGT
>CAZHOZ010000064.1:0-1747 GCA_964533895.1 uncultured Candidatus Saccharibacteria bacterium
GCAAGTTAGTGCTTGCTTCATTCTGTCGGTAGAAGACACCATGAGCTCCATCAAGCACTGGTGGAATCAAGAAGTTGATATCTTTCAGGGTGGCTCTGGTGCTGGCTTGAACCTGTCGGCCTTGCGTGGGTCGATGGAGCCAATCGGTGGCTCGGCGAATACCAGCTCGGGTCCGCTGTCATTCATGCAGGCGGCCGATGCTGGAGCTAATGCCATAAAATCAGGCGGTAAGACTCGTCGGGCAGCTAAGATGGTCATTCTCGATATTGATCATCCAGATGTGCGCGACTTCATCACCTGCAAGCAAGAGGCTGAGAATATCTCGCGTGCGCTTCAGGCGATTGATGGCTTTGATGTTGAGTTTGATGGCAAGCACGCCAGTTGGATTCCGTTTCAGAATGCCAACAATAGCGTTCGGGTTACCAACGAGTTCATGCAGGCTTATCTGGAGGATCGGCCATGGCAGCTGCGGGCTCGCCGGACTGGCGAGGTTGTCACAGAGCTGCCAGCCCGCGAGCTGATGCGTCTCATCGCCGAAGCGACTTGGGATTGTGCGGATCCGGGGATGCAGTTTGATACGACAATCAACCAGTGGCACACAACGCCAAATGCTGGTCGGATCAACGGATCGAACCCTTGCAGTGAGTACATGCATCTGGATGATTCCAGTTGCAACCTGGCTAGCTTGAACTTGCTGAAGTTCCTGGATGCAGATGGTGCTTTTCAAGTTGAGGATTTCCTCCATACGACTCGTGTTATCTTTCTTGCCCAGGACATCATGATTGGTCGGGCGGATTATCCGACAGACCAGATTGCTGAGAACAGCCGTTCGTATCGACAAATCGGTATTGGCTATGCCAACCTGGGAGCGATGCTGATGGCGTTGGGTCTGCCGTATGATTCTGCCGAAGGTCGGTCGATGGCGGCTACCGTTACTGCTTTGCTGACAGGCGAGAGCTACCTGATGAGTACTTGTATTGCCGATCGAGTCGGCTCGTTTGCTGGGTTTGAGAAAGATCGCGAGAGCATGTTGCATGTCTTGGATATGCATCGTGGTGCGGTCGATCAGATTGAGTCATATCCAATCACACAAAGTCTTGTGGATCTGGCTCGGAGTATTTGGGGCAAAGTCTGCGAGTCTGCCGACAGCCGGGGTGTGCGCAATGCTCAAGCCTCGGTATTGGCTCCGACCGGCACGATTGCCTTCATGATGGATTGTGATACAACTGGCATTGAGCCAGACTTTGCGCTGGTCAAAGAGAAGCAGTTGGTCGGTGGCGGCAAGATCATGATCGTCAACAAGACAGTTGAGCTTGCTTTGCATCGTTTGGGCTATTCGAATCAGCAGATCGAGGGTGTGAAAGCCCATATTGATCGTACAGGTTCGGTCCTGGATGCGCCTGGGTTGAACCCTGAGCATGTTAAGGTTTTTGAAACAGCGACTGGAGACAATGTCATCCACTACCAGGGGCATCTGGGCATGATGGCGGCGGTTCAGCCGTTTATTTCCGGTGCGATCTCGAAGACGGTCAACCTCCCTAGTGATGTGACTGCCGAAGAGATCGAAGGCATCTATGTCGAAGCCTGGCGTCAAGGCATCAAGGCACTGGCGGTTTACCGTGACAACAGCAAGGTGGCCCAGCCACTGTCGTCTGTAAGCAAGGATGGTGAGCAGACGACCGTGGGGCGTAAGTATGAGCTGCCAAATAGTCGAGCAGCGCGTAATTACGAGTTTCGGGTTTCCGAT
>CAZHOZ010000064.1:1757-5759 GCA_964533895.1 uncultured Candidatus Saccharibacteria bacterium
TGTCAAGGGCTTTGTCAATGTTGGTTTGTTTGAAAATGGCCAGCCGGCGGAGATTTTCTTCCATATCACCAAGCAAGGTTCGACGATGTCTGGTTTCATGGATAACTTTGGTATTGCCATCTCGCTTGGCTTGCAGGCCGGGGTTCCGCTTGCGTCTTATGTGCGTAAGTACGTGGGGACGCAGTTCGAGCCTCGTGGTATGACTGACGATCCGGATATCCGGATTGCTAACAGTCTGCTGGATTACATTTTCCGGCGTTTGGCATTGGATTTTCTCGAACCAGAGCTGCGTGAGAGTCTGCATATCTTCTCGACCGAGGAGAGATCGGCTCAGCAGGTATCGGAGGTGGCGATAGCGACACCTGCCGAAGTTACGGATATGCCCGGCGTGAGAGATCCGAACGCGCCGATGTGTGGGACCTGTGGTATTCACATGGTTCGTTCCGGCAGTTGCTTTGCCTGCACTTCGTGCGGTACGACTAGCGGTTGTAGCTGATTATCAGCAATTTACCTGATGTTATGGCGTTTATCGCGTCATGGCGTCAGGTTTTTTTAGTGTATGGAAAAAACTAGTCAAATAAGCTATAATTCGGCGGTACTTTGTGAAGTAGATAATATTGGGATGTGGCCCGAGTTGGTGTCTTGTCGTCAGACAAGCCTTTAAAAAACTTACTGGCGGCTTACCAAACTGATATACCGACTAGCCTGGTTATCTCGAGGAGTTTACAATAGAAGATGATATTGGGATGTGGCCCGAGTTGGTGTCTTGTCGCCAGACAAGCCTTTAAAAAACTTACTGGCGGCTTACCAAACTGATATACCGACTAGCCTGGTTATCTCGAGGAGTTTACAATAGAAGATGATATTGGGATGTGGCCAAGTTGGTAAGGCGCCTGTTTCTGGCACAGGAGATCATAGGTTCGAGTCCTATCATCCCAGCCAAGTAAAGCAACCCGTAGGGTTGTCTTACTTGGCTTAGAAAAAAGGACGAGAACTTATGCGGCGAAGCCGAGGTTCGGCGGAGCAAGACCACGCTATAGAAGCTAGCTTCGAGCATGGTCGCAGCGGAGAAGGCACCCCTGCCGCTGTCCTATCATCTCAAGCCAAGATGTGCATCAAAGGTGACCCGAACGGCTTACGTCTTGCCAAGAAGATACGAATGCATTGTTAATCTAAAATTCCGGCTGAAAGGCCGGTTTTTTTGGTTCGAATCCTTGTTGGTATCCTAATCTGTTCAAGCCTGGGACTAGAACCACTAAGAATGTATAATAAGGCCATGGATGACAACTCAAAGCAAGACCCAAAGATGATAAACATTTCTGGCATTCAGAACGCAGCTTTTTCAGATGAGACAGAGCCAAAGGACGATCATCTCATGGAGTTACTCAAACTTGCTTATACGAAGAAGATTTATTGCCGTACTGTCATTGTAGCTATCGATAATGTCGTTCCGTTTTCTGATTATGAGCCGTGTATAAGTGAAGATTACGTTAGATACTTTATGGAAAAGTACCAATCTGGTCGACCACCCGGAATGCTTGTATATCAGCGCGATGACGGGAAATTCATGATGAGTGATGATTACAATGCCTATTTTATGTACAAGCAAGTAGATGCTGATAAAGTCATCTGCCAAGTGCTAGATGCGGAGAACGTACCTGAAAATGTCATTGAAGCAAGCGATCCATACTACATGGAGCTACCCAGTGTGGAGCAGATTAACTAATGGCTTATTTAGGAAAAAAGGTAGTCGGAATTATCAGTTTTTGTGCTGAAATAGGTTTGAGCAAAATTTAAAAAGTGAGCCAGGCAATAAGGTGTCTTGCGGGATACCACACTACTTATGTGACTGGCTCCAAGAAAATAATATATTTGCGCCATCCACACTCCAAATCTATACTTAAATTAATGAAAACGCCCACCGTTCCGCTAACTGAGCTCTTATCACTATCTGGTAAAACGGCCCTAATAACCGGTGCTGCTAATGGTATTGGGCGGGCAATTGCCACGCGCTACGCCGAGCTGGGTGCTGGCCTGCAGCTTATAGATCTCGATGCCGTTGGCTTAGAAAAGACTGCCGAGAAATTACGGTCTGATTATCAAATTAGCGTTGATGCAGCGGCAGTTGACCTGGGTAGCACAAAAGCGATCAGCAAGTACTGGGATAAGCTAGATAACCTTCCTGATATTCTCGTTAATAATGCTGGTGTTTTTTGGCCGAAAAAGCTCGAGCAAATAGATGACCAGAGCTATGAGCAAATGATGTCTATTAATACTAAGTCTGTGATTTGGATGTGTCGCGAGATGATTACACGCCGAGGTAAGGATACTGGTACGATTATAAATATCTCATCTATTGAGGCGGTGGTAGGTATGACCGATAATATGCTTCTTTATGGTGCTAGTAAGGCGGCCGTACTGGCAGTTAGCCGTGCTCTGGTTAAGGATTATGGTGCTAAGGGCTGGAAAATAAATACTATTTTACCAGGCGGCATCAATACTCCAGGCACCAAAGAACTAGGTCTGGCTGCACTCAAAAAATTTGATTTATCAATTGTTAAGACGGGTGTAAAGTATGGCTTGCGCAAACCAGGCAAGAACATGGGGTGTCCAGATGACGTCGCTCGAGCTACCGTTTGGCTAGGTACTTCAGCGAGTGATTATATGAACGGGTCTGAAGTAGTGATAGATGGTGGGTTTTTAGCGGTATAGGTATTAGGTTTGTAGCATCGAAGCAATACTAATTTGAGCTCGGATGGGTATATATAAACATCGGAAGTGGCGACACGGTCAGCTACAGTTTTGCAAGCTTGCGATATATCGATTCGTCAATTGTTCCAGAGGCAGTTTTGTTAATGGCAAAAACTGTTAGCGTGCTATCTTTAACTACCACCACTTGTCCTGTTTTAGTATTGAAATATTTAGATTTATCAATAAATTCACGGTTGTCATCTGGAATTTTAGACAGTATACTAAAATTTTTTTGAGCATCAGCTGGATTATTGAATTTTCTTCTAGTGATAATTATTGAGCTAATCGGGGATTTGTCCATATTGACAACACTATAAGCGCAAGCCGACACAACTCCTTCTCTAGTTTTTGTGGTAGGTATACTAACTTTAGCCCCTTGAGTTTTTTGTTGGATAATTTTTTCAATTGTGTTGCTGGATATTGCTTCACAAACTTCACTTTTAGCGTCTTTGGGGATATTTATTAGACCATCTGTTGTATCTTGCTTGGCTTCTCGTGATTCACTATAAACGATCTTTTTTTTGGGTTTGTCATTATTATTATGTGATATTCCGAGCCATGCCACGAGCAAGATGGATAGAGTCAAAATAGCTATTATGATTCGAATCAGCTTAGGTTGCTTCTTAATGTAGTATAGTTTTTTCCGCAACAGTTTAATTGGTGATTTCATCGCTTATTGCTTGCCCTGTGTGTCAAAATACCACCACTAACAATCGTTATAATAGATATCATTAGTATAATCCAAACATTATTTCCGGTATTGGCTAGTGTTTGTATTGCATCGCTAATTTGTGAACCAAAGGGAGCTTGAACCCCGAGTCCAATGGGGTCGGTTATTGAGCTGTTGGTGGAGCTGTCAGTATCAGTAGATCCACCGTCTGTAAGACTGTAGGTAATAGTGGTGACTGGACTACCGTTGACGGTTGCTGTGCCAATCGTGGCATCTGCTAGGTTAGAATAAGTCGAGCCCATAAGCTTACGTACTTGATAGGAATCTGCGCTATAGACTTTATCGTAGTAGATCGTGACGTTAGCATTACCGCCAGGCGTGGCACAGGTCAGGGTAAAATCGGTGAGGCCTAGAGGGTAGTTATATCGAGAATCTAGGGTGGACTGTGCTGACTCTGAGGTAACTGCAAAGTTGGTGATGGTATTACAATCACCGGTGACAGCTAGTGTGGTATAGGCACCAGTTAGACTATTTGGCGTAGAAGCTACACCTGATTGGAGTCTGTCGGCTATACCGTCACC
>CAZHOZ010000065.1:0-5708 GCA_964533895.1 uncultured Candidatus Saccharibacteria bacterium
TATGTGGGTGTGGGATGGTTCAGCCTGGGATAATGTCGGTAACATACAGGGACCAATTGGCGCACAGGGATACACGGGTGCTAAAGGGGATACTGGTGACACGGGAGCTAGTGGTGCCACTGGACCGCCAGGAGCTACCGGAGCACAAGGCGCGACAGGTGTTGGCGCGACAGGTGCAACTGGCGCAGGCGGTAAAAGTATACTAAATGGCATTACTGCGCCAGGTCCCGGAACTGGCGATGATGGCGATTTTTACTTAGATACCGTCAGCAATATGATTTATGGCCCTAAGACTTCAGGTGTATGGGGTGGTGGCACGTCAATAATTGGTTCTCAGGGCACACAAGGCGCTACTGGTTCGCAAGGTACGCAAGGACCGCAAGGCGCAACTGGCCCGCAAGGTATTCAAGGTATTCAAGGCACGCAAGGCACGCAAGGGGCTACTGGAGTGCAGGGGGCAACTGGTGTTGGTGCAGATGGTGCTACCGGATCGGCGGGGGCTACTGGGGCTACTGGACCAGCCGGTGGAGCGGGAGCGACGGGATCCGCTGGACCACAGGGTGCAACTGGAGCTGACGGTGTGGCGGGTGCAACCGGAGCGTCCGGTTATGGTACTGTGGTTGTTGCTTCTACTTGGGTGCCGGGAGATAGTTTACCCGCCGGGACACCGGCTGGAACTCGTGTTTTGAGGAGGAAACCATAAATGAGTATTACACTCGGTCTGGACGGAAAAACTCGTGCGCTTACAGTTAATAGTGGCGCAACTGTGTCTAATATCTCAACCCTATATGTGGGCCTTTTGCAGTCTGCCCCTACTGGCATGGATGGCATGAACTTGGCGCTATTAGTCAGTGCCGCTCAAGGTAATGAATTCTCTGTGAGTGGAAACTTTTATGTTGGGCGACAGGTAATTACAGTTGGCTCTATAACGACCGATGAAAATGGAGCAATTTGCCACAATAACAATGCCAGCCCGATTGAGTGGGTAAACACAACCGGTGGGACCATATCAGTGCCAGCTTTTTTTATCACCGATGTTTCTTCTGGTACTGCAGGCTCGGTTTTATGGGTGGGTACACCTGATGCTGGTACTGCAACCATCGAAGACACAAAAAAAGCTTCTATTAGTGCTAACGACTTAAGGCTGAAGGTTGATTAATGCCCTCTATTGTGCCGGCAACATCTAGCTCGATTAGTGATGGTCATGCCCACTGGGGTAACCGATCTAATTCTAGCGGTACAGATTTTACTACCACGCTTCTAAGCCCAATTGTTGGACCCCACTACAACACTTCTCTTGTCTATGCCACATTTTTTATTTTTGATTTAGCAAATATTCCGTCAGGCTCGACACTGAATAATTGCCAGTTAGAAATAAGAACCAATAATGCTTATCCCGGAGGATTAACTAATCATATATACGTGGCCGTTGAAAACAACCTAGACCCTAGAGGAGCTGGAGCAATTACCAACGGCGTACTCGGTTCACAGCCTTGGCAGAGACTTGGTCGACAAACCGATGCTGTCACGCTCCTCGGAAATCGTTGCGGACCAACTCACAACAAGGCCGGAGAAACTCTGTCGTCATACGGAGCATATGTACGAGACACGAGTGCGCTTATCTATAAAGCCTTTTGTGCAACACAAAACGATACCAACACACTAGGAAGAAATTTAGCTGCCACGAGCTGGGAAAAAACTATCGACTTTAAGCCGGCTTTGCAAGTATTAATAGATGATCCAAGTTGGAATGACACTTCTCAAAGTGTTCTTATCTGGCTATTTTCTGATATTAATGGTGGTGGGAGTACTTTTAATATTGGCTATTTAGGTGGGTTTAGCTGGGACAATGGCACGGTAGGGGCAGCTTCGTATGGTAACGGCGAAGGTCAGTTTTATCTCTATGACCATAGCTCTGGTACTTACGCTCCGAGGCTGTATTTGGATTATACTGTTACTTCGCTTGCTTCGGTAGGCGGAGGGTCGGTTAGTGGTGGTAATATCCGTCTGAGACCAGCACTTCCATTAGGGAGGATGAGAGGAGAGCGTGCTGACGCGACAAACTATAATGGCATTATCCCGAAGCAATCTGCTGGCGCACACGATCTACCGTTAACCGGTATGAATACTGAAAACCCACTAGATGCACAGTGGACCATATCTAATGGCAATCCGGCAGGTCCTCGAACCAAATGGAGTACTCAACGGCCGGGAAGAAAAGACGGTCGCAGTGTATTGGTTGAAGATTATGTCAATAATTCCCCCAAAGTGTGGTGGGATATCGAGGCCTACCAGAACGAGTACACAAGCAGAGATGTTTTCTCGTTACGGTTTTATCACAGATATGAACGTGATGCGGTAGTTAATACAAACCCTCCGGTGTGCATTTTTTTTAACAATGGTGTTGAATCGTTTCGGATTACACATAAACAATATATGGTTGGCCCTCCTGCTACTAAGATGAATTTACGCTTACAGTGGTCGGGTGGAAGTAGCTCTTGGACCACCTATGAATTTGCTTCACCCGGAAGTTATGGCTTTTATCGGTACGAAATTCAAGTAGATGCAAATGCAGATCCAAAAGTGCGAGTTAGGGTGTACCTTAATGATAGTACAACGGCGTTGGACACGTTTTCTGGTAATCCTACTACTGTTGAGATGGACAAAATACAATTCTACGATGCTGAAACTACCACCTATTTATTTCATTTTCGTATAGCAGACTATGAAATGTGGTCCGACTACTTACTCAATAGGGAGTATCCAGACGATCTAAATAACGTTTTAGGCACCCCTTATGCGCCGCCTACTTGGGGGTGGTTTGAGCACGATGGCAGTAACCAAAAAAAGTTAGAGGATTTAGGTACGGTTACTACTATTAATCCAGATGGAAGTAGTCCGGTACTTGATTCTGCCGAGGCTTTACAGTTGGAGGATCATACTTCATATGTTGCCGATGGTGGCACAACGCCTTATACTCTTCACTCGGGTTTATCCTATGGAACGGGTACCTATCGCAAGCTGGATTTATACGTACCGATTGGCACTCCGCCAGTGGGTGGGTGGCCCGTTATTATGTACAACCATGGTGGTTTCTGGGTTTCTGGTACACGAGGGTCTATTCCAAGCGGTTTGGTGGATGACGCAACCCTGAGAGGCTATGCAGTTGCCACCTGTTCATACGTACTGTGTGGTGTATACTATGCAGGTCTCAGCCAACCATATCCAGCATATTCACCAAGTACAGAGTCAGCTCGTTATCCAACTCAAATCTTAAACTACAAAGAAGCTGCTTATTGGCTCCAAACTAACGCTACTACCTACGATCTAAACCCAGCCAAATTTATCGCAACCGGCCATTCGGCTGGAGGATATAATGCACTTGGGGCAGCCCTAAGTCGAAGTGTTACAAATGATGGCGGTGGTAGAGATTTAACTCTGGCTGGTAATGCAATCTTTGGGTGCCCAAATGTAGCGGATCCTATATTTATTGGCTGCTATACTTGGGCGGGCCCAATTAGTTTAAATGCCTTAAAGAGCTGGGATCCAACCCACCCAGATTATCCATATGGAGGAACCGGCCTTGGCTCGATTTATGTTACAGCTCGGGCATTTCGTGGTGAACAAGTCGATAATGGCACTGGTAACGTAAACTACTGCGGTATTGATGACATAATTCAGGCAAATGCTGCTAATCTCCCACCAATCGGGTATGCATGGTCACCACATGATCTATTGGTGATTAATGCTTCATTTAGTCCATACTCTCAAAATATTATTCTCGCCGATAAGCTCACGGCAGTAGCAGGCTCACTCCCACCAGGATTTAGCTACGCATCACACGAAGTGCCAGATGCCCTACATCACACAATCCACGACGAAGATTTAGACTACCAAAGCTTTTTTGATTGGCTTGATGGAATTGTTAACCCCTAGCTGAAGACTTAAGCGGGCTTAGCAATACTGATATCTCGTACTATGGGGCGTAGAGGGTTAGTATTTAATTTGTCAAAGCTAGGTGTTTGAGGAAGGGTAGAATCAGATCGTAAATCTAGCAAACTTTGGGTGGCGGGTATCGCTGTTGGTGGTCCGATGGTGACTGGTTCTAATTTTGGAGCTTCAACAGAGGGTGTTATCGCATGCGACGGTATTGCCGAAAGGGTGGTAGGTATAGGCTCTTTGGCTTGAGTATGGGCTTTTGAGGTACGGGCTTTCGACACCGAGTTTTGTATCCAAACCACGAGTATGCTGACATTAAACAATACGATAAGCGGCAGAGCCATAATAGATTGATTCATTGGATCTGGTGTTGGAGTTGCAAAGGCAGCAATAATAAAGCTTGCCAACACCACCCAGCGCTGTTTTTTAAATAGTTTCTTTGGTTGTAAGGGCTTCATCCGGTTAATTGAGCCGATTATTAGTGGAAGCTGGAAAATTATCGCAAAGGTAAAAATATAAGTCATCGCGAATGTTAGATACTCTTTTGCGGAAAGTAAGGGATTAACATTGATTTTGTTAAAGCTCTTTAAGAAGTTCAGAGCTCCGGGCAAGGTTACAAAATAAGCAAATAGTCCGCCGGCTATGGCGAGAGCAAACGAGATTAGTACTATTCTCATACCATTGCGAGTTAGGGGTTTTGCAGAAATTGGCTCAATATATTTTAGGAAGTGATAAATTGCAAAAGGAAGTGCCAATAAAGCGCCAACACAGATGGACAGGGTCATCACAAAATCCAGACCACCAGTTGGACTTGAGTAATACAGACTTGCTCCGAGTGGTCTGGTGAGAGCACGGGTTATTTGAGCTTGTAGCATCCATCCAATACCAAGGCCAATGACTAGGATAACGGCAACAATCATCAGGCGGCGCCTCAATTCCTCGAGGTGCCCAGCCATTGTCTGGGGGTCAACTTTTGCTTTTCGCTGTCGTTCTGGTTTCACTCTCCACTCTCATTGTTTAAATATATTGTAGCTACCAAGACTGATCGATGTCAAACCTGTTATACTTACTCTAAAATACGAGCTTTCTAGCTTCAGTGCTTGTAGCCACAGAGTAAAAGATGTAGAATAATTCCAAGAAAGAGGAGTTATATGGAAATTCTAGGACTTGGCTTACCTGAATTAATTATTATTGTTGTTATTTTGTTATTGCTTTTTGGTGCTGCCAAATTGCCTGAGTTAGGGCGGAGTATTGGTGGTTTTACACGCGAAGTGAAAAAGGGCTTTAATGAAGATGATGAAAAAAAGAAGTCAACTACAAAAAAGCCGGACACGACCGAAGAATAGTAGCCGTTTGCATCTATTCATTATCTAACGCTTAAAATTGTGTTCGCTAGCATTTAACGCTTGGTTATGAGAGTTTGCCATAGGCGTGTTAGCGACTTAGGCGAGAACGAGTGCGCTGGTCTTCTGCGCATTCCTTCAGGCGGAACCATCAGGCGTAAGGCTTTTGGCAGTATTTCGATTGTTACTGGACTCGTATATTCTTCGCGTTCTCCATCTACTCCCACGATAAGTGGTTTGTCAGGAGAAGACACCCAAAATTGCTGTGCCTCCCACTGAAAAACACAGTCCGTATCGGTATCTTCAAGGCTTTTGTTAAGCACAATAGTACCCATCATTTTGCCGATAAGATTGTCAGTCAGCTTGGTAATGGCTGTTATCTGTAGCACTCCGGCATCCATTCGGTGGCGTCTACCCAGCTCCAAA
>CAZHOZ010000066.1:0-250 GCA_964533895.1 uncultured Candidatus Saccharibacteria bacterium
CTTTGCGTGCCTCAAGCGTGTTGCTTGTAACGGCTGCTGGTTGCGTATTAAGTTGCATAGTTGCAGCACTTCTCTGTAGTGAACTTACAATTTCAGAGTAGTCTTGTATGAAGCCAGCGAGATTTTCACGTTTTCCAGGTTGCTCTTGTTGTACCGAGAGTGTACCTTGCGGGCTAGTGATATAGCTAGCATTTTGAGCAGGGCTAGATAAGCTTTTGGAAAGAGGTTGGATAATAGTGTAGAGCTTGGC